>CAZCJT010000482.1:0-2619 GCA_964498565.1 uncultured Acidimicrobiaceae bacterium | reverse complement strand
CCCGCCTCGAGGCGCTGTGGACCGCCGGCAGCACCCCGGGCGGCGACGAGGCCGCGGTCGACGCCGCGCTCGAGGCCCTCATGGACGACCTCGACGTCTCCCGAGCGCTCGACATCGCCATCGAGTCGGGCGGCGAGGCGGCCCGCACGGTCGCCAAGGTCCTCGCCCTCCTCTGACGACCCGGCACCGGCACCCCCGCCCTTCGAAACTGGCAGTGCCCACGTAGCAGCCCTGCGACCTGGCGGACCGCCGTGCTACGCCAGCACCGCCAGTTCGAGTCGGGGTGCTACGCCAGCACTGCCAGTTCGTCAGGAACGGGCGGGGGACCAGCGGAAGGTCCGGGCCGCCGCCAGCGGTGCGAGCACGGCCCACACGGCCAGGACGATCCACGCTCGGGCCGGGGCGTCGGCGCCGCCGAAGCCGGCGCGGACCAGATCGACCAGCGCCGAGGACGGCAGGGCCTCGGCGACCCGGCGCAGGGCGGCGGGCAGCTCCGACAGCGGGATGACGAACCCACCGAGGAGGAGCAGGACCAGATAGAGGCCGTTGGCCAGCGCCAGGGTGATCTCGGCCCGCAGGGTCCCCGCCATCAGCAGGCCGAGGCCGGCGAAGGCTGCGGTGCCGAGCACCACGGCGCCCAGCAGCGGCACCACGTCGAGGGCAGGATCCCAGCCGAGGGCCAGCGCGACGGGCACCAGGACCACTGCCTGGACGACCTCCACCGCCACCACGGCCCCGATCTTGGCGGCCAGCAGGCGGGGTCGGCCGAGCGGCGTGGCGCCGAGCCGCTTGAGCACGCCGTACGAGCGCTCGAAGCCGGTGGCGATGGCCAGGCCGGTCATGGCCATCGACATGATGGCGAGCGCGAGGACGCCCGGGGCGAGGGCGTCGACCGGCTCGTCACCGGCCCGGAGGAGGTCGTCGAGGGGCAGCACGTCGACGAGCGAGAAGAACACGAGCAGCCCGACGGGGATGCCCAGGGTGAGCAGCAGCGACTCCTTGTTGCGCAGGGTGAGGGTGAGCTCGGTGCGCAGCTGGGCGCGGAGCGCCCTCACGAGCGCCGGCCCCGCCGTCCGCGGCGACCCGTCGCCACCGCCCGGCGGACGTCGGGCTCGGCGTCGTCGGCGGTGAGGAGCAGGAAGACGTCCTCGAGTCGCTGGCGGCCGGCCCGCAGGTCACCGAGGGCGACGTCGTGGTTGGCCAGCCAACCGGTGAGCTTGGCGGTGAGGTGCGAGTCGTGCCCCGGATCGGCGACGACGTACTCGCCCGGCATCGGCTCGGTCACGGTCGTCCCGAGGTGGCGGCCGAGGGCGTCGAGGTCGAGCTCGGGGATGGCCGAGAACCGGACCTCGCCGCTGGTGCGCGAGCGCAGCTCGTCGAGGGTGCCCGTGGCCACCACCTTGCCGCGGTCGACGATGACGACCCGGTCCGCCACCTTCTCGGCCTCGTCCAGCTCGTGGGTGCACAGCACCACGGCGCAGCCGCCGTCGGCCAGCTCGCGCACGATCTGGCGGATGACCTGGCGCCCTCGCACGTCGACGCCGGCCGTGGGTTCGTCGAGGAACACGACCTCGGGCCGGCCGACCAGCGCCATCGCCAGGCTCAACCGCTGCTGCTCACCACCGGACAGCTGGCGCCACGTCGAGCGGGAGCGGTCGGCCAGCCCGACCCGATCGAGGAGCGCGTCGGGGTCGGCCGGCTCGTCGTACATGGCGGCCAGCAGGTGCAGCACCTCGGGTGGGCGGATCCCGGGGTAGACGCCGCCGTCCTGGAGCATGACGCCGATGCGGCCGACCACCCGGTGGCGTTCGGCCGCGGGGTCGTGGCCGAGGACACGGACCCGTCCGGCGTCGGCGGTGCCGTAGCCCTCGAGCACCTCCACCGTGCTGGTCTTGCCGGCACCGTTCGGCCCGAGCAGGGCGAGGACCTCGCCGGCGTCGGCGGTGAAGCTCACGTCGTCGACCGCCACCAGGTCGCCGTGCCGGACCACGAGGTGCTCGACGCTGACCGCGGACATCCCGGCCACGCTACGACGGCCCTCAGGCCCGGGCGCGATCCAGCGACCGTGCCGTCTCGACCATCAGCCGGTAGATGCCGAGCACCTTGCGGTCGTAGTTCGGGTCGGTCGCCCACACGCCCGTGAGGGCCGTCCACCGGGGACAGCACCCCCGCACGCCGACGCGCTCGGGCGCCACCAGGGCGTTCGGCGGCGACGCCAGCTCCGCCGACGTGAGCCCGGGGTCGGCGTAGGCGCGCAGCAGGTGGATGTGGGCCCGGACGCCGGAGTCGAGGTCGGGGAACCGGAAGCCGCACGTGGGCGCGCAGTGGTCGTAGGCGCCGATGCCGGCGAAGTTGAACCCCTGCGCGTGGCCCGACGTGAAGCCGCCCGTCTCCAGGATCGCCTGGGCGAAGGCGATGTCGCCGGTGACGCCCTCCTCGGCCCCCACCCGGAGGTAGGCATCGATGATGGCGGCGATCGGGGCCACGGGCGGGTCGCTGGCGTAGTACGTCCGGTACCAGGTGACGAGGTCGACACCGTCGAGGACGGACAGCCCGAGGATCGCGGGGCCGACCTGGCGGCGGGCCTCGGCGGCCTGGGCGATGGCCCGCTCGAGGTCG
>CAZCJT010000481.1:0-2620 GCA_964498565.1 uncultured Acidimicrobiaceae bacterium | reverse complement strand
CCTGGCCAGCGCCGAGGCCGCCGTCCGCGACCCCGCCAGCGCACCCGAGGTCCTCGACCGGGCGGCGTTCGAGCAGCAGGTGCTGTACCGCCAGCTGGCGCGGGTGCCCGACTGGGAGCCCGAGGTGGTCGGACTCCTCCCCGAGCCGTACCGCCGGGCCGCCACCGCCAACCTGGCCGCACGCCGGGAGTTCCGCAGCATGCACCGCACCCTGTCCGATGCCCTCCCGGCCTGGCGCATCGTCGAGCCGCCCCCCGCCGACGAGCTGCTGGCGTACTACCAGGAGGCCCAGGCCGCGTTCGGCGTCCCCTGGGAGGTGCTCGCCGCGGTGAACCTGGTCGAGACCGGCATGGGTCGCATCCGTGGCACCTCGGTCGCCGGTGCGCAGGGGCCGATGCAGTTCATGCCGGCGACGTGGGCCGCGTTCGGCGACGGCGGGAACATCGACGATCCACGCGACGCCATCATGGGTGCCGCCCGGTACCTGGCGCACAACGGCGGCGGCCGGGGCGACATCGACAACGCCCTGTGGAACTACAACCACAGCGACCGGTACGTGCGGGGCGTCAAGCACTACGCGTCGGTCATGGCCGAGGACCCCAACGCCTTCCGCGGCTTCCACCAGTGGGAGGTCGTGTACCTGTCGACGATGGGTGACGTCTGGCTCCCCGTCGGCTTCGAGGCCTACGAGCGCGTGCCGGTGGCCGACCACCTGGCCCGCAACCCGGCGCACCACCTCGGCACCGAGACCTCCTGACCCAGAGGCGTCACGGCGTCGGCGGCATCACGGCTCACCAGGTGTCGACGTGCGGGCGCTTCTTCCCGGTGCGGGGTGCCGGGGGCGGTGCGGCCGCCAGCCCGGTGGTGATCCACCGACGGGTGTCCACCGGATCGATCACGTCGTCGATCTCGAACGCCGCCGCCATCGACGTCCCCTTGCCCACCTCGTACATGCGCTCGACCATCTCGTCGAACGTGCGGCGTCGCTCCTCGGGGTCTTCGATGGCGGCGAGCTCGTTGCGGTACCCGAGCTTCACCGCACCCTCGAGCCCCATGCCGCCGAACTCGCTGGTCGGCCAGCCCACCACGAACAGCGGCGCATGGAACGAGCCGCCGGCCATGGCCTGGGCGCCGAGGCCGTAGCCCTTGCGCAGCACCACCGTCATGTACGGCACGGTGAGGCCGCCGGCGGTGACGAACAGGCGGCTGGCGTGGCGGACCAGCCCGGTGCGCTCCGCCTCCGGCCCGACCATGATCCCGGGCGTGTCGCACAGGAACACGATGGGAAGGTCGTGGGCGTCACACAGCTGCATGAACCGGGCGGCCTTGTCGGCGGCGTCGCTGTCGATGGCGCCGGCCAGGTGGGCGGGGTCGTTGGCGATCACGCCGACGGCGCGGCCCTCGATGCGGGCGAGGGCGGTCACCATCCCGAGGCCGAAGCCCCGGCGCAGCTCCAGCACCGACCCGGCGTCGAACAGGGTCTCGATGACGCCGCGCACCTCGTAGACGCGCAGGCGGTTCTCGGGGACGGCGCGGCGCAACCAGCGCTGGTCGGCGCAGTTCCAGACGCCCAGGTCCGGTTCGGTGAAGTACGACAGGTACTGCTTCGCGACGGCGACGGCCTCGACCTCGTCGTCCACGGCGACGTCGACGACACCGGAGGCGATCTGGTCCTCGATGGGACCCACCTCCTCGGGCCGGTACACGCCGAGGCCCCCGCCCTCGATCATCGCCGGTCCGCCCATGCCGATGTTCGAGTCGCGGGTGGCGATCACCACGTCGCAGCACCCGAGGATGGCGGCGTTGCCGGCGAAGCACCGGCCGCTGGCGATGCCCACCAGCGGCACGAGCCCCGACAGCCGGCCGAAGTAGTGGAAGGCCATGGTGTCAAGGCCGGCGATGCCGGTGCCGTCGGTGTCGCCGGGGCGACCGCCGCCGCCCTCGGTGAAGAACACGACGGGCAGGCGGTTGTGCTCGGCGATCTCGAAGAGACGGTCCTTCTTGCGGTGGTTGTTCAGCCCCTGCGTGCCGGCCAGCACCGTGTAGTCGTAGGAGGCGACGGCGACGGCATGCCCGCCGACGGTGGCGACCCCTCCGACGAGGCCGTCGCCCGGCGTCTTCTCCCGCAGGTCCTCGATGCTGCGCCGCTTCTTCTGGGCCGCGACGACGAGCGGGCCGTACTCGATGAGCGAACCGTCGTCGACCAGGTCGGCCACGTTCTCCCGCGCCGTCCGCTTGCCGAGCTTGCGGCGACGCTCGACGGCATCGGGCCGGCTCTCGTCCCGGCCGTGGGAGCGGCGCTCGATCACCTCGGCGAGGTCGGGTCGGATCTCGTCGAGGTCGACGTCGGCTTCGGCGAGCCCCGCCGTGGCCGCCACCTCGGCCGGCTCGAGCACCACCAGCTCGTGGCCGGCGAACACCGCATCACCCACCGACACGCCGATCCCCCGCACGATCCCGCTGCGGGGCGCGGTGATGACGTGCTCCATCTTCATCGCCTCCATCACCGCGACGGTGGCGCCGGCGGCGACCTCGTCGCCCACGGCGACGGCGATGGCGCCCACCGTGCCCTGCATCGGCGCCGGCACGGCCACGAACCCGTCGGCCCGCGCCGCTGGTG
>CAZCJT010000480.1:0-2621 GCA_964498565.1 uncultured Acidimicrobiaceae bacterium | reverse complement strand
ACCCCCTCGATGGCGGCCCGGGTGCGGATGCTCATGGGCTGGCCGTCGACCACCAGCGTCCCGGCCGTGGCGACCTGCAGGTCCGGGCGGCGAGCGCGGAGCGACGTGGCCGCCATCACGGATCGGGCGGCGTTGCCCGTGCAGAGGGTGAGCACGTCGACCACGCCGGAAGTCTGCCCAGCCGGCTGGACCGGCTCCCAGCCCGGCGTCGGCGGACCCGGCGCCATGGCGCTGGCGCTCCCCGTGATGCACGACGGGTGCGAGGGTGCGACGGGTTCGCCCCGTGCCCGGACGCGAAGAGACCGCCGACCCGAGGGCCGGCGGTCTCTTCGACGTACGGGTAGCTCAGAGAGCGCGAACGTTGTGGGCTTCGTCGCCCTTGCGGCCGGGGCCGATGTCGAACTCGACCTGCTGACCTTCGTCGAGGGACTTGAAGCCCTCGCCGGCGATGTTCGAGAAGTGGACGAACACGTCGTCGCCGTCCTCGCGGGAGATGAAGCCGAAGCCCTTCTCAGCGTTGAAGAACTTCACAGTGCCTGTAGCCAAAACAATCTCTTCTCTCAATAACGAAAAACCGACCCGTCGGACTTGACGGGCCGGCGAGCACCACGGTACCCCCATTGCGCGGCGAGCGCACCCCGGGCCGTCCCGACGTCTGTCACGGGCGCTCGTGGCGGGCCGCAGTGGTGGTCACCTCGGCGAGCACGTCGAGGTCCACCTCGACGCCGGTGCCGGGCCCGGAGGGCACCCGGATGGTGCCGTCGGCCTCCAGCACGGCTGGTTCGGTGACGATGTCGGTCTCCCAGTAGCGGGCGGCCGCCGAGATGTCGCCGGGGAGGGTGAAGCCCGGGAGGGCGGCCAGTGCCAGGTTTGCGGCCCGCCCGACGCCGGTCTCGAGCATCCCCCCGTGCCACACCGGCACCCCGGCGGCGAGGCAGGCGTCGTGGATGCGCCTGCCGGCGAGGTGGCCGCCGACCCGGCCGGGCTTGATGTTGACGACGTCGGCGGCGCCGAGGCGCAGCACGTCGTCGCACACCGCCTCGTCGACGATGGTCTCGTCCAGGCACACCGGGGTGCGGATCGCCCGCGCCAGCTCCGCGTGGTCGACGATGCGCTCCTCGGCATAGGGCTGCTCGATCAGCAGCAGGCCGAACTCGTCGAGGGCCCGCAGCGCCTCGACGTCGCCGGGCCCGTACGCGGCGTTGGCGTCGACCTGCAGCCCGAAGTCGGGACCCAGCTCGGCCCGCAGCCGCCGGCACGGCTCGACGTCCCACCCGGGCTGGATCTTGATCTTGATGCGGGCGTAACCCTCGTCGAGGTGGCGGCCGGCGGTGGCGACCAGCTCGTCGAGGGGGACGATGCCGATGGAGACGCCGACCGGCACCCGGTCGACCGTCGCCCCCAGGTGCTGGGCCAGGTTCCGGCCTGCGGCTCGGAGCTCGGCGTCGAGCACGGCGGCCTCGATCGCCGCCTTGGCCATGCGGTGGCCTCGGATGCCGGCCAGCGCCGGGGCCACGTCCTCGCCCCGCCGGACCGGTGCGGCGAACAGCCGGGCAAGCAGGTGGTCGCGGATCACGGCGTGGGCGCCGGCGGTGTACTCCGAGGTGTAGGTCGGGTCGATCGGGGCGACGCACTCGCCCCACCCCTCGACGCCGTCGGCGAGGACCCGCACCAGCAGCACGTCGCGAGCCGCCCACGTCCCGGTGCTGGTCGCGAACGGCGTCACGAGCGCCAGCTCGATCCGGCGCAGCTCGACGGCCTCGATGTCGATGCCGGGCTCAGCCACCTCCGAGCTGCCTCCGCCCCCCGAACTCGGGCGGCCAGATCAGGTCCAACGCGATGTCGAAGCCGACCATGTCGCAGATGCGCCATCCCTCAGCCTCGGGCACCAGGTACACGTCGGCCAGGGCGCTCGCGCCGTAGTGCACGCTCATCTCCACCAGGACCTGACCCTCCTGCTCGAACACGCTCTTGACGGTCCCGCTTCGCAGGCCTCGCTCACGCCTGAGCTGCGCGATCGACTGGGAGAAGGCCTCGAGGGAGATGGCATCTCTCCGACGCTGGCAGAGCATGGCATGGGCGGTGTCGTCGTCGAGCCGTGCCAACGCCGTGACGTACTCCTGGGCCACCTCCGCCGGGGTCGGCGGCCGGGTGGTGGTCGTCGTCGGGATCGTGGTGGTCGTGGACGTCGCCGCCGCTGTCGTTGTCGTCGTGGGCGCGGAGCTGGTCGTCGGGATGGTCGTGGACGCCGTGGCCGTCGTTGTCGCTGGTTCGTCGAGCACGCGGTTCCCGATGCCCCCGGCGAGGACCAGCACGACGGCACCGAGGGCGGCGACGAAGGTTCGTCGATCGGTCACGACTCGAGCTGACGGGTCGGTCGCAGGGCGAGTCGGTACGCCTGTGCGGTCTCCTGCAGCTCGGCGACGTCGTAGAGCACGTCCGTCGAGGTCGGTCTCGCGGCGAGCGCGACGAGCTCCGTCGCCGAGCGGGCGGCCGCTCCCAGACCATCGGCGAGCTCGGTGACCTCCCGATGGGCGGCTCGGACCTCGGCCGCGAGTCCCGCCGACCCCTGCGCCGCGAGCGGCGCGTTGCGGGACCCCCACCGGGCGATCTGCCAGAGG
>CAZCJT010000479.1:0-2627 GCA_964498565.1 uncultured Acidimicrobiaceae bacterium | reverse complement strand
GCGGGGAGGGGGGCCGGTCCGCCGCCGGAGCGGATCTGCTCCAGCATGGCGGCCGCGTCCGCCGGACGGTCCTCCGGGTTCGGCGACAGGGCTCGCCGGAGGGTGTCGCGCATGCCGGCGGGAACCCAGTCGGGCAGCGGGGGCGCGTCACCAGTGCGCAGCGCGGCGACGGACTCGACCGCCTGCTCCCGGCGGAACGGCTGGACGCCGGTGGCCGCCTCGTGGATCACCACGGCCGCGGAGAAGACGTCGGACCGGGTGGAGCCGCGGGCGCCGTCGAGGCGCTCCGGTGCCACGTAGACCAGCGTCCCCATGATGTCGGTCTCGGTCGTCTGGTCGTCGTCGAGGCTGGCGAGCCCGAAGTCGGTGACGCGGTAGCCGTCGTCGCCGGACAGGACGTTGGCCGGCTTCACGTCGCGGTGCAGGACCTCGCAGCGGTGGGCGGCGCCGAGGGCACCGAGGAGGTCGTCGACCAACCGGTCGAGGCGCTCCGGCGAGAGCGGCCCGTCCCGGAGCTCGTCGGCCAGCGTGTGACCGCCGTGGCACTCGAGCACGAGGTACGGGTTGCCGTCGGCCGTGCGGGCCAGGTCGAGCACCGTCACCACCCGGGGGTCGCGGATGCGGGCGGCCGCCCGGGCCTCCCGCTCGAGCTGGAGGGCAGCCGACGGGGGGAGGTCGTCGCGCAGCACCTTGAGCGCGACGGTGCGGCCGAGGCGGATGTCGTAGGCCTCCCAGACCGTGCCCATCCCGCCGGACCCGAGGACCGAGCGCAGCTCGTAGCGGTCGGCCACGGTCGGCTCGGCCAGGTCCGTGCGCACGAGGGGCACGGCAGGGAAGTCGGCTCGCCCCGCGGTCACCTGGGTCTGATACCCCGGCGTGCCCGCCGGCAGACGTCGCCACGGCTTCGGACCGTCCGGCGCCAGCGGGCAGACTCCACCGCCGTGGCAGACCGGCAGACCATCGTCACCCTCGACCTCGAAGGCGTGCTCGTGCCCGAGATCTGGGTCGCGGTGGCCGACCGCACCGGCATCGAGGCGCTGCGTCGCACCACCCGCGACGAGCCCGACTACGACGTCCTCATGCGCGACCGCCTGGCCGTGCTCGCCGAGCACGGCCTGACCATGTCGCTCGTCCAGGACGTCATCTCCGGCCTCGAGCCGCTGCCCGGGGCGCGGGGCTTCCTCGACGCGCTGCGCGACCGCACGCAGGTCGTGATCCTGTCCGACACCTTCGAGCAGTTCGCCGCCCCGCTCATGCGCCACCTCGGCATGCCCACCGTGTTCTGCCACCGGCTCGTCGTCGAGGACGACCGCATCGCTGGCTACCGCCTGCGCCAGCCCGACCAGAAGCAGTGCTCGGTCAAGGCGTTCCAGTCGCTCGAGTACAAGGTGATCGCGGCCGGCGACTCCTACAACGACACCACCATGCTGGGCGCCGCCGACGCCGGCTTCCTGTTCCGGGCGCCCGACAACGTCATCGACGAGTTCCCGCAGTTCCCCGCGGTCACCGCCTACGACGACCTGCTCGCCCTCATCGACGCCGAGCTCTAGGCCGGGCGCCCCTGCCGGCTCGGCGCCGGGCAGCACCCCCCGGCACAGGGCGTGACCCTCGGCCCGAACGTCCCCATCGACGCCGGCTCGGCGCCCACCAACAGCTCGTCGATCACGTCGACGAGGCCCCGGACGAACAGGGGGTGGGTGCCCACCGTGGCCGCACGCACGAACGTCATCCCGAGGCCCTGTGCCGCGGCCGCGGCCTGCGTGTCGAGGTCGTACACGACCTCCATGTGGTCCGACGTGAAGCCGATGGGCACGATCACGACCACGTCGTCGCCCCGCTCGTGCATCGTGCCGAGGTGGTCGACGATGTCGGGCTCCAGCCACGGCACCTGCGGCGGACCCGAACGGGACTGGAACACCAGCTCCCACTCGCTCGCGCGGGGCCCGGCCACCCGGCCCGACACCATGGCGGCCACGTCGCGCAGCTGTCCCTCGTAGTCGGACGTGTCGGCCATCGATCGCGGGATCGAGTGGGCCGTGAACACGAGGCGGGCCCGGTTGCGATCGGTCGGGGCCAGGTCCTCGAGGGCGGCGTGGACGCGCTCCACCATCGCCAGCACGAAGCCGGGGTGGTTGAAGTAGGGGCGGACCTTGTCGACCTCGGGCGGCGTGCCGCCGGCGGACCGCACCGCCTGCCGCGCCCGTCCGATGTCCTCCCAGTACTGCCGGCACGCCGAGTACGACGAGTAGGCCGAGCCGGTGAACGCGACGACGCGCCGATGCCCGGCCGCGGTGATCTCGGCCAGGACGTCCTCGACGTAGGGCGACCAGTTGCGGTTCCCCCAGTACAGGGGCAGCGACCGCCCCCGGCGCTCGAGCTCGGCGCCCACCGCGGCCAGCAGGGCCCGGTTCTGGTCGTTGATCGGGCTGCGCCCGCCGAACAGCAGGTACTGCTCGGCCACCTCCGCCAGCCGCTCGGGCGGCACGCCCCGCCCCCGGGTCACGTTCTCGAGGAACGGCACGACGTCGTCGGGGCCCTCGGGGCCGCCGAAGCCCAGCAGCAGGACGGCGTCGTGGGCGGGTTCGGGTCGGGGCATCGTGCGGTGTCTACCCGCCGGCGGGGTCGTT
>CAZCJT010000478.1:0-2631 GCA_964498565.1 uncultured Acidimicrobiaceae bacterium | reverse complement strand
CCGCCGCACCCCGGGGGACACGCTCGCCGCCCTGGGCGACGACCTCGGCATCGCCGAGCTGACCGAGCTCGCCGCCGCGGTGTCCCTGGCCGGCGGGCACGGCGCCCGGGTCAAGGATTCCCTGACCGCGAAGGCCGACTCGCTGCGCGCCGCGCTCGCCGCCGAGGTCGAAGCGGCCGCCGAATCCCAGACCGAGAAGATGATCGTCCCGGTGATGGTGATGATCCTCGGCCTCATCCTGTTCATCGGCTACGGCGCCGTCGAAGCGATCTCGAACCCCTCGGCCGACCTGGTCACCGACGTGTCCGACCGATGACCACCCCACCCGCCCCCCAGCCCGCCCGGCCTGTTGTTGTCCCGTCCAGCCCCGATCATGAACAAGGAGAGTCCCATGCCCGCCGTCATCAACCAGCTGCGCCTGCTGATCGAGGTGCAGCTGAACCTGCTCGGCGTCCGCACCCGCGACGACCGTGGCGCCGTGTCGACCGAGATGGCCGTGGCCATCGGGGTCATGGTCGCCGTCGCCGCCGCCGCCGGCATCATCTTCCTGGCCAAGGCCCAGTCCAACGCCAACAACATCCCCGACACGGTCAACACGCCCACCTGAACGGCAGGCGTCGGGATGGGGGGTTGACGAGCACCGAGCTGGCCGTGCTCATGCCCGTGTTGTTGCTGGTCGTGTTGTTGCCGATGCAGTTCGCGCTGTGGTGGCACGCCAAGCAGGCCGCTGATTTCGCGGCCGAGGAAGGCGTCGAGGCCGCCCAGGTCGTCGGCGCCGACCCGGTCGGCGACGGCACCGCCGGCGCCCTCGGCGTCCTGTCCCAGGCCGGGAACCTCACCGACGTGTCCGTCTCGGTCACCCCGACCACGGACTCGGTGGTCGTCGAGGTCCGGGGCACGCTCGACTACTCGCTCATCGGGACCTACACGGTCACCGCCCGGGCCGAGGGCCCCCTCGAGCAGTTCGTCCCCGCGGACCAACGATGACCAGCCCCGGGTTGCGCCGTGGTCGCCGTTGTGGCGGTGGGGGAGCGGTGACGTCGGAGATGGCGGTGGTGATGGTGGCGTTCCTGGCCGGGTTCTTGATGCTCGTCGTCTACGCCGGCCGGGTCGGCCAGGCCGGCAACGACGTCCGCTCCGCCGCGCACGAGGCCGCCCGGGCCGCGTCGCTCCAGGCCAGCCCGGCCCGGGCCGAGGACGCGGCACGGCACACGGCGGGAGCGAACCTGTCCACGTCGGGGGTGGCGTGCGCCGATGGCCTGTCGGTGACCGCCGACACGTCGAACCTGGTGCCCGGGGGCACGGTGACGGTCACCGTGTCCTGCACGGCGTCGCTGGCCGATGTCGCGTCGCTCAACGTGCCCGGCTCGCGCACCTACACCGCATCCGCTACTGAAGTGGTCGATCTGTTCACGGAGGCCCGCGAATGACCCGGCTGGTCCGGCTCGGCAAGGCGGCACTCGCCCTTGTCCTGCTCGCCGTACTCATCGTCGCCGCACCCGTGGTGCTCGCCAGCTTCGGGAACCCGATCGGCGACGCCGTCGACACCTTCGCCGACCAGCTCGCGTCCGACGCCACCCGTACCGAAGCGGTCCTGGTCGCGGTGCTCGCCACGGTCGGCTGGGTGTGCTGGGCGATGGTCCTCACCGCCCTGCTCACCGAAACCGTCGCCGCCGTGCGGGGGACGGTGGCCCGGCCGTTGCCGCTGCTGCTACCCGGCATCCAGCCGACGGTCCGGGCTCTGCTCTCCGCGGTCACCGTCGCGTCCACCGCCCTGCCCGCCGGCGCGTCACCGTCCCTCCCACCCCCACCGGTGCTGGCCGTGGCGGACGGCCACGACCTCGCCTCCCAGCCCGCCGACCCCGAACCCGCCGCGGCACCTGCCGAGACGGTGGCGCCTGTCGGGCCGGTGTACGTCGTGGAGCGGGGGGACACGTGGTGGTCGATCGCCGAGACGGTGCTCGGCTCCGGCACCCGCTGGGCCGAGGTGGTCGCCGCCAACGACGGCCACACCATGCCCGACGGCACCACCCTCACCGTAGACACGGCCCGGCCCCGCCCGGGATGGACCCTGGCCCTCCCGCCCGCCGCCGTCCTCCCCCTCCAAACCGCACCCGAACCGGACCCACCAGCCGGGCAGGTCCATCTGGTTGAAGCCGGCGATTCGCTGTGGGACATCGCCGAGAGCTACGTCGCCGACGACTCGAACCAGGCGGTCGTCGACGCCGTCGAGGTCATCGCCCAGGCGAACAACCTCGCCGATCCCAACGTGATCTCGGTCGGCCAGCCCCTCGCCATCCCCAACATGCTCACCGATCCCCACGACGGGCCTGCCGGCGGACCGGCTGGCTCGGTGGTCGTCGAGCCCGGCGACACGTTGTGGGGCCTGGCCGCCGAGTACCTCGGCGACGGGCACCGCTACCACGACATCGTCGACCTCAACGCCGGCCGGCCCCAGCCCGACGGGCAGGCGCTCACCGACCCCAGCATCATCGAAGCCGGCTGGGTCCTCGACCTGCCCGACACCGCCACGCCACAGCCCACCGCCACCCAACCAGCGCCAGCGCCACCCGAACCGGCCCCGACCGACCCGGCCCCTGCGCCCCCACCCGCTGACTCCAGCTCGGAGGC
>CAZCJT010000477.1:0-2631 GCA_964498565.1 uncultured Acidimicrobiaceae bacterium | reverse complement strand
CTCGGCGCTGACGGACACCCGCCCGATGCCGCCGCCGTCGATCGCGTCCTGGCCGTCGCCGCCGGTTCGGCCACCGGCACGGAGCTGGCCGGAGGCATCCGGGTGCGCCGCCGAGACCAACGGCTGCGGGCGGATGGGCCTGGCTCCGAAGGTGGCCGCTAGGTTCGGCCCGCATGGCTGAACAGGGTGATGAGCTCGTCGGCGAGGTGCTGCTGTCCGAGGAGCAGATCCGGGAGCGGATCGTGGAGCTCGGCGCCGAGATCGCCCGGGACTACGCCGGCCGGGACCCGATCCTCGTCGCCGTCCTCAAGGGCGCCTTCATCTTCATGGCCGACCTGGCCCGCGCCGTGCAGATCCCGCTCGAGGTCGACTTCATGGCGGTCTCGTCCTACGGGGCCAGCACCCGCTCGTCCGGTGTGGTCCGCATCGTCAAGGACCTCGACATCGACCTCCACGGTCGGCACGTGATCATCGTCGAGGACATCGTCGACTCCGGGCTCACGCTTCGGTACCTGCGCAAGACCCTCGAGTCCCGGGGCACGGCCTCCCTCGAGGTGTGCGCGCTGCTCGTGCGCGAGGGCAGCGTGCAGGCGGAGCTGGACCTGCGCTACATCGGGTTCCGCATCCCGCCGGCGTTCGTCATCGGCTACGGGCTCGACGTCGCCGAGCGCTACCGGAACCTACCGCACATCGCCGCGTACGAGGGCCAAAACTAGACCTTCCTGATGTCGACAAGCCGGGGTCGGTCGGTAGCGTGGTGCGGACTGTGAAGAAGAAGCTCCGCCGCCCAACGCTCATCTACGTCGCACTCGCCCTCGTGGCGGCGCTCGTGGCCTCGTCCTTCCTGCGCTCCGACTCGGGTCCCGAGCAGTTCACGCTCGACGAGTTCCGGGGCGAGGTCGCCGACGGTGAGGTCGAGACCGCCACCATCAAGGACCGCAGCCACGAGGTCCGGGGCGAGCTCCGGGACGGCACCGAGTACAAGGTGTCGTACCCCTCGGAGTTCGCCGACGAGCTCACCATCGAGCTGTCCGAGGCCCGTCCCGCCATCGAGATCGAGACCGACCAGCAGCAGGAGTCCATCTGGGTCTCCCTGCTGTTCAGCATCCTCCCGCTGCTGCTGCTCTTCGGCCTGTTCCTGTTCTTCCTGAACGCCATGCAGGGCGGCGGCAGCCGGGTCATGCAGTTCGGCAAGGCCAAGGCCAAGCAGCTCTCCAAGGACCACCCGAAGGTCACCTTCGACGACGTGGCCGGCTGCGACGAGGCGGTCGAGGAGCTCCACGAGATCAAGGAGTTCCTCCAGAACCCGGCCAAGTTCCAGGCCATCGGCGCCAAGATCCCCAAGGGCGTCCTGCTCGTCGGCCCGCCCGGCACCGGCAAGACCCTCCTGGCCCGAGCCGTCGCCGGCGAGGCCGGCGCGCCGTTCTTCTCCATCTCGGGCTCTGACTTCGTCGAGATGTTCGTCGGCGTGGGTGCCTCCCGGGTGCGTGACCTGTTCGAGCAGGCCAAGGCCCAGGCGCCCGCCATCGTGTTCGTCGACGAGATCGACGCCGTCGGCCGCCACCGCGGCGCCGGCATGGGCGGCGGCCACGACGAGCGGGAGCAGACCCTCAACCAGCTGCTCGTCGAGATGGACGGCTTCGACGGCAACACCGGCGTGATCCTGATCGCCGCCACCAACCGCCCCGACATCCTCGACCCCGCGCTGCTGCGACCGGGCCGCTTCGACCGCCAGATCGTGGTCGACCGCCCCGACCTGGAAGGGCGCAAGGCGATCCTCGACGTGCACGCCAAGGGCAAGCCGCTGGCCGACGACGTCGACGCCGCCGTCATCGCCCGGCGCACCCCCGGCTTCACCGGCGCCGACCTGGCCAACCTCATGAACGAGGCCGCGCTGATGGCCGCCCGCCGCTCGGCCGACACCATCGACATGCACACGGTGGAGTCCGCCATCGACCGGGTGCTGGCCGGCCCCGAGCGCAAGACCCGGGTCATGTCCGACCGGGAGCGGCGGGTCACCGCCTACCACGAGGGCGGCCACGCCCTCGTCGGGCACCTGCTCGAGCACTGCGACCCGATCCACAAGGTCTCCATCGTCGCCCGTGGGCGTGCGCTGGGCTGGACCCTCGCCCTGCCCACCGAGGACCGCTACACGCACACCAAGTCCGAGCTGGTGGACCGCCTCGCCATGCTGCTCGGCGGTCGCACCGCCGAGGAGATCGTGTTCGGCGACGTCACCACCGGGGCCGCCGACGACATCGACAAGGCCACCGACATCGCCCGGGCCATGGTCACCACCTACGGCATGAGCGACGCCGTCGGCCCCATCGCCCTCGGTGCCAAGCAGGGCGAGGTGTTCCTCGGCAAGGACTACGGCCACGAGGCCAACTACTCCGACTCGGTGGCCACCACCATCGACACCGAGGTCCGGCTGCTGGTGAGCGACGCCCACGCCCGGGCCCACGCCATCCTCACCACCTACCGGACCACCCTCGACAAGCTGGCCGAGGAGATGCTCGAGCGCGAGACGCTCGGCGACAAGGAGCTGCTGGAGATCTTCGGCGACATCGAGACGTGGGTCGACCCCGATCCGTCCGGCCTCGCCGACGCCCCGCCGGCCCCGCCCGAGCC
>CAZCJT010000476.1:0-2641 GCA_964498565.1 uncultured Acidimicrobiaceae bacterium | reverse complement strand
CGACCCGCTCGAGCCGGAGCCGCACGGCATCGAGCGCCTCCTTCACCACGGCGCGGAGCCGGCGACCTCGCCACAGCGAGAAGGCGGCGGTCACCACGGCCACGGTCACGGCCAGCGCGGTGGTGCGGGTGACCGCCTCGGCTTGGCCGTCGACCGCCGCGTCGCGCTCGGCGTACAGCTCCTCGAGCAGCAGGGCGTAGGTCGTCCGGTAGCGGTCGAAGAGCTCCTTGCCCTCGAGGAGGAGCTCGTCCTCCTGGTCATCGAGCTCGCCGCCGGCGGAGCCGAGATCCAGGGCCCGGGGCACCCATCGCTCCGTCCACGCCGACTGGGCCAGCCGCATGTCGAGGTGGAGCCGACCGAGCTCCCCCGTCTCCGGCAGCGGCTCGTCGTCGAGGGACTCCATCGTCTCCCGAGCCCGCTCGTAGGCCTCGAGGAAGCGGTCGTCGCCGGTGAGCGCGTAGGCCCGCAGGCCGCCCTGCTGGTCGAGCATCGCCTCGTGCGTGCTGCGAGCGACCCGCGTCGCCTCGATGCTCTCCCGGAGGAGGGGGCCGTAACGGGTGTTGTGGGCCACCGCCAGTGCCAGCAGCGCGAAGGCCACCACCGCGAGCCCCACGGAGGTGACCAGCTGCCACCGCTCCATGCGCGTGATGAGCCCGGTGCTCGGTCGCACCGGACCGTCCTGTCGTTCGACGTCTTCCACCTGGTCCCCAGACCTCGACGTGTCCGCTCGCCGGCGAATCTACCGGACGAGGTGACCACGGCCCGAGGCCGGACGCGCCGCAGGGACGCAACCGGGGTGGAGCCGGCTGCGTCCCTGCGGACGGTTCAGGTTGTGCGCTCGGCGCGGGTCGCTCAGCCGGCGGACGGCGGGAGCATCACGGCGTCGATCAGGTGCACCGTGGCGTTGGCGGTCTGGATGTCGGGGACCACGACGGTCGCCTGGTCGCCACCGAGGGACAGGCTGTCGCCCTCGGCGCTGAGCTGCAGGGTCTCACCGGTGAAGGTGGTCAGCTCGGTCATGCCGGCGAGCTCCTCGGCGGAGAGGCGCTCCGGGATGACGTGGAAGCCGAGGACGCTGGTGAGCAGACCGCTGGGGTCGGCGAGGGCGGCCTCGAGCGTGGCCGGGTCGAGTGCGGCGAAGGCGCAGTCGGTGGGGGCGAAGACCGTGAGGGCCTCGGCCGAGTTGAGCGTGTCGACGAGAGCAGCCTCGGTGACGGCGGTGACGAGGGTGGTGAGCACCGGGTTGTTGCTGGCGGCGGTGCCGACCGGGTCGTCGGTCATGCCGGCGAGGGTGCCCTCCTCGTTGCTGCCCTCTTCCACGGCGGCGACGATGGCGTCGGCGTCGCACGCTTCGGCCGAGCTGGCGGGAGCGGCGGTCTCTTCGCCCATGTCCTCGGACATGGTCTCGCTCTCGGTGGACTCGCTCTCGGTGCTGGTCTCCTCGGCCTCGGCCGAGGCGTCGGTGGAGGTGTCGTCGTCATCACCGCAGGCTGCGGCGACGAGGGAGAGGGACAGCGCGAGGCCGACCACTCGGAAGATGCGGAAACGGGTCATTTCAGGGATTCTCCTGTGTTGGGTGTCTGGGGGTTTCGTCCGCACGGTCGGACCCGGGCGGAGATCTGGGAGGAGCCGCTCATGACGGCTCCTTGACGGTGACGAAGAGGGACTGCCAGCCCGACGCACCGTCGGGCAGGGGCTCGTCGCGCTCCTCGCGCTGGAGCTGGCCGTCGCCGTCCGTGCACCGGACGATGAGGCGGTGGGCGCCGGGCGTGGCGGTCCAGGGCATGCGCCACTGGCGCCACGTGTCGTCGCCGAGGGCCTCGGCGAGCTCGGCCTCGGCGAACTCGCCGCCGTCGATGCTCACCTCGACCTTGCTGATGCCACGGGTCTGGGCCCAGGCGACGCCGGCGATGGTGGTCTCCCCGGCGTCGACGATCTGCCCGGAGCGGGGGACGTCGATGCGGGACATGGTCTTGATCGGGGCCTTCTCGGCGTAGCCGCGGGGCACCCAGTACTGCTCGAAGGTGTCGAAGCGGGTGAGCTCGATCTCGCTGAGCCACTTGGTGGCCGACACGTAGCCGTACAGGCCGGGGGTCACCAGGCGGGCGGGGAAGCCGTGCTGCAGGGGCAGCGGCTCGCCGTTCATCCCGACGGCGACGATGGCGTCACGGTCGTAGGCGGCCTCCAGCGGGAACCCGCAGGTGTAGCCGTCGACCGATCGCCCGACGAGCTGGTCGGCCCGATCGCTGACGCCGGCCCGGTCGAGCAGCGTCTTCAGCGGGACGCCGAGCCAGCGGGCGTTGCCGACGAGGTCGCCGCCGAGGCGGTTGGACACGCAGGTGAGGGTGATGTCCTTCTCGACCAGGCCGAGTTCGGTGAGCTCGTCGAAGGTGACCTCGAACTCCTCGTCGACCATGCCGTGGACCCGCAGCGTCCAGGTCTCGACCGGCACCTGCGGGATGAGCAGGGCGGTGTCGATCCGGTAGAAGCGGTCGTTGGGGGTGTAGAGGGGCGACAGTCCCTGGATGCCCTGGAACGAGGCGCCAGCGGGTGCAGCGGCCAGTGGGTCGGCGGCTCGGGGCAGGACGAGGCCGGCGCGGGATGCGGCGGCGCTGAAGCGGCTGCGCAGGGCTCGTCCGCC
>CAZCJT010000475.1:0-2642 GCA_964498565.1 uncultured Acidimicrobiaceae bacterium | reverse complement strand
AGAAGCGTGATCGTCGCGTGCAACGCCAGCGTGCCGAACCTGATGCTGGAGCTCGCGGCGAGGCAGCGGAGGGTGGCGCTGCTGATTGCTGACGAGGCCCACTCGACGGAGGGGGCGGTGCTGCGTGAGTGCATCCCACAGCTCGATCCGGTGTGCGTCGTTGGGTTCACCGCGACACCGTTCAGGTCGGTGCCCTCGGAGACGGTGAGCCTGTTCGACCAGGTCCTCTACCGCTACCCGATCACGGACGCCGTCGCCGATGGGGTCCTCGTGCCGATGCGCCACGTCCGCGTCGAGGGCACGCCCGACATGCTCGAACTCGACCAGGTCTGCCTGGACATGATGCGCGAGCACGCCCGGGGGCCGGGGATCGTCAGCTCGCGCGACATCGCCGACGCCGAGGGGTATGCCGCGTGGCTCACGGATCAGGGGTGGAGCGCGCAAGCCATCCACTCGCGGCATTCCCAGGCCGAGCGGGATCAGCGGCTCGCGGACCTCCAGGCCGGGCGTGTCCGGTGCCTCGTGCACGTCTCCCTGCTCGCCGAGGGCGTCGACTTCCCGTGGTTGCGGTGGCTCTGCCTTCGCCGTCCGGTCGGCGCGCGGGTGCGGTTCCTCCAGGAGGTCGGGCGGGTGTTGCGGACGCATCCGGGCAGCGACAAGGTGGACGGCGTCGTGCTCGACCCGCACCTCCTGCTCGGACGGCATGGGTTGGTGACGGTCGAGGCGATCGGCAAGGCGCTCCAGGAGGCCGCTGACGCCGAGGTGCAGGAGCGCGGCACACGAGGACCTCGTGAGCCCACCGACGAGGAGGCCGTGGCGCTGGACATCCTCGCCGCGTTCCTCGACGACTTCCACGAGGGGCTCTTGTCGGCGGGCATCATCCCTCCACCCAAGTACCCGCCCGGTGGCTGGGGGTTGGCCGACGTGACCGAGCGGCAAGTCGAGCTGATCAAGCAGTCAAGCAAGTTCACCCGACACATCCCCGACGAGTACCGCGAACCGTTCAAGTCGATGGTCAAGATCCCATACGCCTGGACGCGCGGGCAGGCGTCGAAGATCATCGACGCCCTTCTCGGCGGCGCGCGACATGTTCGGCCGAGGATCGACGTCGAGGCGGGCATCTACCCGAACATGGTGCAGTGGGATCCGTCGCTCGTGCGCGTACAGGTGCCCGACCACGAGGCCATCCTCGCGGCGGGGAGGGGCGGGCGGAAGATGGCGCCTGCCGGGGAGGGCGCTTGACCTCGCCGCGCGCCAGTAGTAGTGATGGGGCATGGCCGTCTACAACCGGCACACCAAGCTCGGGCCCCGTGGGGCCACCTCCAGCCGCTCGCCCGGACGGGCGTTGTAGACCGTCCGGGCTGAGCGGCGCTGGAGTCGTCCATGCGCGACCCTGATGCTCCCGCGTGCTCTCGCTACTCGCGGCCGGGGACCTTCTACCGGCGCAACCTGTCGGACGGGCGGTTCCACGTCATGCTCCGGTGCGACTCGTGCGGCTGCGCGGCGACACCTGGGCGGCCGTTCTACCCGCTCGATTCGGTGGACCGGCCCCAGGATCTGCCCGTCTACGTTGAGCCGTCGAGTAGCCTGGACCACGGACGGCAGGCGAGCCTGTTCGGCGGGGGTCGGCGATGAACGACGGTGCAGCGGGCCAGCAGGTCGATGCCTTCCTCCGGATGCTGTTCGACGGGCTCGACGGGCACATCGAGATCCGGCCCATCGAGGACAAGCGCGGCGGCAGGGTCATCGGTGACGAGCGGTGCTGGCTGACGCTCGACGAGCTTTGCGAGCGCCGCGCCGAGATGGCCGAGCGGTTCCGAGTGGCGGGGTGGGCGCTGTTCTTCGGGGTGCTGCCGCGGGCCCGGCGGGGGGGCAAGGCCGAGGACGTGGGCCCCGGTCGGGTGGTCTGGGTCGACGTCGACTTCAAGGACTTCGACTCCGAGGCCCAGGCCCGCGCCAAGGTGGCGGACCTGCTCATGCAACCCACCACGGTCGTTAGCTCCGGGCACGGGCTGCACCTGTACTGGGTGCTCTCCGAGGAGCAGGACCCGGCCGAGTTGTCGCTGATGGCTGACGCCCTCCAGCTCCGGGTGGGCGGGGATGCGTGCTTCGACGCCGCCCG
The DNA here is from genome assembly GCA_964498565.1 of uncultured Acidimicrobiaceae bacterium. GTDB lineage: Bacteria > Actinomycetota > Acidimicrobiia > Acidimicrobiales > Salinilacustritrichaceae > Salinilacustrithrix. Next base: position 520 of record CAZCJT010000475.1, on the reverse strand, counting down.
CATCCTGCGCCTGCCGGGGAGCTGGAACGTCAAGGACCCGAAGAAGCCCCGTCAGGTTGTCGTCGAGGAGAGCGGCGAGGGGTGCGTCTACCACTACGAGGACCTGGCCGACATGCACGCCGACGATCTCGACCATGCGCGAGATCGGGCGAGGGCGAGGGCGGCGGGGACCATCGACGGTAAGCCGCTCGACTTCGGGGCGCGGGTGGAGGGGGGCGGCCTGCCGCCAGCCGTAGAGGCTGCCCACCAGCGGTACCCGCGCCTGGCCGAGCTGTTCGCTGGGCGCGGCAAGAACGGCGGGGACACGAGCGGGAGCGGCTACGACTTCTCGTACACGCTCGCGCTACTGGGTACGGGCATCGACACGCCAGGGGTGCTGCTCGCGGCCCTGGTGGCACGTCAGCGCGCCGTGGGGCGTTCGCCGCGGGCCCGGGACCTGACACGATGCGTCGAGCGGGCGGTGGCGCTCGCGGGGCCTGGACGGGAGCAGGCGGCACCGGTGGACGGCGCGGCGTGCGAG
>CAZCJT010000474.1:0-2646 GCA_964498565.1 uncultured Acidimicrobiaceae bacterium | reverse complement strand
ACGAGGCCGGTGTTGCCGCCCTGGGGCACGAGGGCGATGCGGTCGCGCCGGCAGGCCCGCACGACCTCGGCCACCTCCGCGGTCGTCGCCGGTCGCACCACCGCCGGCGTCGACCCGGCGAACCGTCCGGTCCAGTCGACCTCATGGGCGGCCCGGACGTCGGGGTCCACCACGACGTGGTCCTCGCCCACGATCGGCCGGAGGACCCGGAGCATCGAGCGGTAACGGTGGTCCTCCACCGGCCCAGTCTGGCGGGGTGGCGACGGGTCGATGAGCGGGTGTTCAGCTCGGGTCGGTGAAGACCGGCTCCCGCTTCTCGAACCCCGACATGACGGCCTCCACCTGGTTGGGGCTGCCGATGAGCGCCCCGATCTCGCGGCGCTCATCGGCGAACTGCTGCTCGATCGGCACCAGCCCCGACTGGTTCAGGAGCCGCTTCGCCGCCCGCACGGCGTGGGGGCTCTTGCTCGCGATCTCCGCCGCCAGCGCCTGGGCCTCGGCCAGCGGGTCGGTGGCGACGCGGGTGGCCAGACCGATCCGCACCGCCTCCTCCCCCTCGACCATGCGGCCGGTGAACGTGAGCTCCTTGGCCACGTCGAGGCCGACCAGCCGGGTCAGCATCCAGGTGCCGGTCATGTCGGGCACGAGGCCCCACTTGACCTCGAGCACGCTCATGCGGGCGTCGGGGGCGATGATCCGGATGTCGGCACCGAGCGCGATCTGGATGCCACCGCCGAGGGCGACGCCGTGGATGGCGGCGATCACCGGGACCGGGACCTCCTGCCACACGTGGGCGACCTGCTGGCCGAGGTGCGTGATGCGGCCGCTCGTTTCACCGATGGCGCCCATCGATGCACCACCCCTTCCCCCGCCCCCGGCTCCGGCCGTGGGCCCGTCGGCCATGGCCTGGAACGAGCTGAAGTCCAGCCCCGAGCAGAACGCACGGCCCTCGCCCGAGAGGACCACGGCTCGCACCGACGGGTCGGCGCCGACCGTGGCACCGGCCTCGGCGATGGCGGCGAACATCGCCCCGTCGAGGGCATTCATCTTGTCCGGGCGGTTCAGCCGGACGTGGGCGACGCCGCCGGCCACGTCGATCTGCACGCGATCGCTCATCCCTGCGCTCCTGTCGGTGGGCCAGACTGGTTCACTGCGTTGCCAGTCTGGCCGACGCGGGCACGCCGAGGTGGCGCAGAGCCGAGCGGGCGGCGTGCGACCCGCACATCCCGTGCACGCCGCCGCCGGGGGGCGTGGAGGCCGAGCACAGGAAGACGCCGTCCACCGGGGTCGCGTACGGGTCGACCGCGGGCCACGGTCGCAGCACCAGCTGCGTGCCGCCGTGCGAGCCTCCGCCGATGTCGCCACCGACGAAGGTCGGGTTGTACCGCTCGTAGGCCGCCGCGGTGATCACGTTCTTGTCGATCACGAGGTCGCGGAAGCCGGGGGCGAAGCGCTCGACCTGGTCGGTGATCCGCTCCGACACGTCGAGGGTGGATCCGTTGGGCACGTGGGCGTAGGTCCACAGGGTGTGCTTCCCCGCCGGCGCCCGCGTGTCGTCGAAGAGGCTCTGCTGGGCGGCGAGCACGAAGGGCCGGTCCGGGTGTCCGCCGGCGGCGGTGACCTTCTCCGAGAGGGCGAGCTCCTCGTAGGTGCCGGCGAGGTGCACGGTGCCGGCCCGGCGAGCATCCGGGTTCACCCACGGCACCGGTCCGGACAGGGCGAAGTCGACCTTGCACACACCCGGCCCGTGCCGGAAGCGCTCGAGGCGCCGTCGACCGCGTGCGTCGAGTCGGTCGCCGGCCATGGGCGCCAGCTGGTTGGGGCTGATGTCGGCGATGACCACCCGGTGCGGAGGCAGCTCGTCGAGCGAGGTCACGTGGGTGCCGGTGACGACCGTGCCGCCGAGGTCCTCGAGGTAGGACACGAGCGCGTCGGTGAGCTTCTGGGTCCCGCCGCGCACCATCGGCCATCCGTGGGCGTGGGCCAGCCCGCCCAGCATGAGCCCGAACGATGCGGTGAGCACCCGGTCGAGGGGCAAGAACGCGTGGGCGGCCACGCCGGCGAACAGGGCCCGCACCTCGTCGGTGCGGAACCGCGCCGAGACGGACTCGGCCCGGCGGATGCCCTGGAGGCCGAACCGGGCCATGGAGACCGGGTGCCGGGGCAGTCGCACGATCGGGCCGAGCAGGTGGGCCTCGATGTCGTCCCAGTGCTCGACCAGGGGCCCGAACAGCGCCTCCCACGCCTTGCCGTCCACGCCGGCGGCCGCTGCGGTCTCGGCGACCGAGCGGTGGAACACCCCGGCGGTGCCGCCGTCGAGCGGGTGCACCACGGGGATGTCGGGGTGGACCAGCTCGCAGCCGTGCTCGGCGAGCGGCACGGTGCGGAAGAACGGGGAACCGGTGGCCAGCGGGTGGATGGCCGAGCACACGTCGTGGTGGTAGCCCGGCCCGGTGAGCTCGCTCGTCCGGGCCCCGCCTCCGGGCGTGTCCCGGGCCTCCAGCACGGTCACCGAGCATCCGGCCCGGGCCACCTCGATCGCCGCGGCCAGCCCGTTGGGGCCGGCGCCGATCACCACCACGTCCACTCGCTCGGTCATGGCCACAGCCTGGCCCGCGCGCCGCCAGCTCCCACCCGGATCCCGCC
>CAZCJT010000473.1:0-2659 GCA_964498565.1 uncultured Acidimicrobiaceae bacterium | reverse complement strand
CGAGCGCTCCGGGAGCTGCTCCACGAGCTGGTCGCGGCCGAGGCGCCCCGCCATCCCGGCGTCGACCTCCCCGAGCCTGCATCGGCTCCCTGAGGCTCGGGTACGGTCGCCGGCGCCCGGATCGGCGGCCCTGCGAGGGGCGGGGGCCACCGCCTCCCCCCCCGCATAGTCTCCGACCCGACACCGAACCGACTGCGACACAAGGGGCACCCTCCGTGGCCGAGTCCATCACGATCACCGACAACCGGACGGGCGAGTCCGTCGAGATCCCCATCGAGTACGGCGGGGTCAGCTCGGAGCCGTTCAAGAAGCTGTTGCCGGGGGTCTGGTTCGAGGACGAGGCGTTCACGGCCACCGCCGCCACCCGCAGCGCCATCACCGAGATCGACGGCGACGCCGGGATCCTGCGCTACCGGGGCTACCCCATCGAGCAGCTGGCCGAGCACTCCACCTACCTGGAGGTCGCCTACCTGCTGATCTTCGGCGAGCTGCCCACCACCGAGCAGCTCGAGGCGTGGACGCACGACATCACGTACCACACCTACATCCACGAGAACATGCGCAAGCGGTTCCTCGAGGGGTTCCACTACGACGCCCACCCCATGGGGATGCTCGTGTCCTCGGTGGCGGCGCTGTCCACCTTCTACGACAACGCCAAGGACATCTTCGACGAGGACGTCCGCTACAAGCAGATCACCCGCCTCATCGCCAAGATGCCCACGCTGGCGGCCGCCGCCTACCGCTTCAGCGTCGGCATGCCCTTCGTCTACCCCGACAACAGCCTCAGCTTCTCGGCCAACTTCCTGTCCACCATGTGGAAGGTCGCCGAGCCCCGCTACGACGCCAACCCGGCGCTGGCCAAGGCGCTCGACGTGCTGTTCATCCTCCACGCCGACCACGAGCAGAACTGCGGCACCACCGCCATGCGGGTCGTCGGCTCCAGCCACGCCGACCCGTACTCGGCCACGGCCGCGGCGGCCGCCGCCCTCTACGGCCCCCGTCACGGCGGCGCCAACGAGGCGGTCATCAAGATGCTCACCGAGATCGGCACCATCGACAACGTGCCCGCCTTCGTCGAGTCGGTGAAGCAGGGCAAGGGACGCCTGCAGGGCTTCGGCCACCGGGTGTACAAGAACTACGACCCCCGGGCCCAGATCATCAAGAAGACCGCCGACGAGGTCTTCGAGGTCACGGGGAAGAACCCGCTGCTCGACATCGCCCTGAAGCTCGAGGAGGTGGCCCTCTCCGACGAGTACTTCACCAGCCGCAAGCTGTACCCGAACGTCGACTTCTACTCCGGGCTCATCTACCAGGCGATGGGCTTCCCGATCGAGATGTTCACGGTGCTGTTCGCCATCCCCCGCACCTCGGGGTGGCTGGCGCACTGGCAGGAGCTCATCCAGCAGGACCAGCGCATCGCCCGCCCCCGCCAGCTCTACACCGGCGCCGGCGAGCGCCCGTACGTACCGATCGACCAGCGCTGAGCGGGCGCCGGCATGCACGCGGTCACCATCCGCGACAAGGCGATCCACTGGGCCGAGCACCCCGATCCCGTCCCGGGCACCGGCGAGGTGCTGGTCCGGGTGCGGGCCGCCGGCATCAACTCCGCCGACCGGCTCCAGGTGATGGGGTTCTACCCGGCACCGCCCGGCAGCCCGGCCGACATCCCCGGCCTGGAGCTCGCCGGTGAGGTCGTCGGGCTCGGTTCCGGCGCCACGGCGTTCGCCGAGGGCGACCGGGTCATGGCCGTGGTCGGCGGTGGCGGCATGGCCGAGCTGGCCGTGGTCCACGAACGCCACCTGCTGCCGGTCCCCGATTCGCTGAGCTGGGAGCAGGCCGGCGGCTTCGCCGAGACCTTCACCACCGCCCACGATGCCCTCTTCTCCCAGGTCGGGTTGGCCATGGGCGAGCGGGTGTGCATCCACGGCGCCGCCGGCGGTGTCGGCACCGCGGCCGTGCAGCTGGCCGCGGCCGCCGGTGCACGGGTCACGGCGACCGTCCGGAACCTCGACCACCACGACGCCGTCGCGGGGCTCGGCGCCCATCGGGTGGTGCGTCCCGAGGACTTCGTCGACGCCGGCCCCTACGACGTGATCCTGGAGCTGGTCGGCGCGCCCAACTGGCCGGGCAACGTCCAGGCGCTGGCCACCTGGGGTCGCATCATGATCATCGGCGTCGGTGCCGGACCGAAGGTCGAGCTCTCCATGGTCGACCTCATGCAGAAGCGGGGCACCATCCGGGCCTCCACCCTCCGGGCCCGCCCGCTGGAGGAGAAGGCCGACGCCGCCCAGGCCATGATCCGCCACGTCCTGCCCCAGGTGGACGACGGTCGCATCACCGTCCCGGTCGAGGCCACGTTCCCGATGGCGGAGGCCGAGGCCGCCTTCGACCGCTTCGCCGAGGGGGCGAAGCTGGGCAAGATCGTGCTCCTCGCCGGATGACCGCCACCCCGGCCGGCACCTCGCCCCCGGGCCCCACCCTCCTCGAACTGGCAGTGCGGGTGTAGCGACCATCGTCGCTCGGGCGATCCAGGTGCTACGCCAGCACTGCCAGTTTCAGAGGGGGGTGCCGCGGAGCCAGCGCCGGCGGCTCGGCGGCTCGGGGCGGGCCACCAGCTCACCCACCAGGCCGCGGTACCAGGCGGTGACGTCGTCGCAGT
>CAZCJT010000472.1:0-2670 GCA_964498565.1 uncultured Acidimicrobiaceae bacterium | reverse complement strand
GCCGTGGCCGGGGAGGGGTCGCCCGACCCGCCGAGGGAGGGGCTGACGCCGGTGACGTGGGGCGTCTCGCGGCGGATGAGGTCCATGTCGGCCTGGGTGGTGCCGACGTCCTCGGCGGTCAGGTACCGCCCGGCCAGGCCGTGCACGAAGCGGCCGTAGGCGCGGATGAGGCCCTCGGAGCGGTCGGTGCGGGGATCGCCCCAGATCACGGCCTTGCCGCCGCCCTGGTCGAGGCCGGCGGCGGCGTGCTTGTAGGTCATGCCCCGGGCCAGGCGGCACACGTCGGTGAGGGCCTCGGGCTCGGTGTCGTAGGGCCAGAACCGGGTGCCGCCGAGGGCGGGGCCGAGCACGGTGGAGTGGATCGCCACGATGGCCCGCAGGCCCGTGGGGCGGTGGTGGCAGAAGGCGACCTGTTCGAAGTCCCCAGCCTCCGGGAGACCGTCGACCGCGTCCATCGTCTCGAACACGGTGCTGGCGGCGGTCATGACCGGACCGTACCGCCGTCCCCAACTGGACAGAACGGGACTAGTCCGTCAACGACCCCGGAAATGGCCCGGGTGGGCTATCGCCGTCGGGTGGCCTACTCCGTACCTTTGGGAAGGAACCGGACACACCAGTGTGCCGGACGACGAGGAAGTCACTGCACCATGGCTGATCAAGATGATCTCGACACCCCCGAAGCCCTCCTCACCCCGTCCGAGGTCGCGGCGATGTTCCGGGTGAACCCCAAGACCGTCACCCGCTGGGCGCGTGCCGGCAAGCTGAACGCCATCCGGACCCTCGGCGGCCATCGCCGGTTCAAGGCCTCCGAGATCCGGGCGTGCCTCGAGGAGATGTCGCAGTCGGAGGTGTAGGCCTCCCCGCGGGCTGCACCCTCCTCGGGTGCACCCCGTAGTCTCGGCCTCCATGGCCACACCTACCGCTGCCTTCTCCCTGCACCTGCGGGTCCGCCTCGAGAACACCCCCGGATCGCTCGGTCGGCTGGCCGTGGCCATCGGTGACGCCGGCGCCAACATCACCCAGCTCGAGGGCTTCGACGTCCGGGGCGAGTTCCTCGACGAGGACATCGTCGTCAACTGCACGTCCGAGGCGCACCAGGAGCAGGTCAAGGCGGCCATCAGCGGCCTCGAGGGCGTGGAGATCACGTCCTTCCGCGACCGCACCTTCGAGATGCACGAGGGCGGCAAGATCGAGGTCCTGGCCCGGATGCCCATCCGCGACGCCGACGACCTGTCGATGGCGTACACCCCCGGCGTGGCCCGGGTCTGCATGGCCATCGCCGAGGACCGCGAGCGCAGCCGGGACCTCACGATCCGCAAGAACACCGTCGCCATCGTCTCCGACGGCACCGCCGTGCTCGGCCTCGGCGACATCGGCCCCCATGCCGCCATGCCGGTGATGGAGGGCAAGGCGCTGCTGTTCAAGAACTTCGCCGGCGTCGACGCCTTCCCCATGTGCATCGACGTCGACGGGTCCGCCGACGCCATCGTCGAGACCGTCGAGCGCATCGCCCCCACCTTCGGCGGCATCAACCTCGAGGACATCGCCGCCCCGGTGTGCTTCGAGGTCGAGGAGCGCCTCAAGGCCAGCCTCGACATCCCGGTGTTCCACGACGACCAGCACGGCACCGCCGTGGTGGTGCTCGCCGCCCTGCAGAACGCCCTGAAGCTCACCGACAAGAAGATGTCCGACCTGCGGGTGGTCATCGCCGGTGTGGGCGCGGCCGGCGTGGCCTGCGGGAAGATCCTCCTGGAGGCGGGCGTGGCCGAGATCGTCGGCGCCGACCGCCAGGGCGCCATCTGGGAGGGCCGCGAGAACATGAACTTCGCCAAGCAGTGGTTCGCCGAGAACACCAACCCCGACCGCCGCAAGGGCGCGGTGGGCGAGCTGCTCGCTGGCGCCGACGTGTTCATCGGCGTGGCCGGCCCGGGCATCATCGAGCCCACCGATCTCGACCGGATGCAGACCGACCCGTTCGTGTTCGCGCTGGCCAACCCCGACCCCGAGATCCGCCCCGAGCAGGCCAAGGGCCGGGCCAGGATCATCGCCACCGGCCGCAGCGACTTCCCGAACCAGATCAACAACGTGCTGGCCTTCCCGGGGATCTTCCGGGGTGCCCTCGACGCCAAGGCCACCGACATCACCGAGGGCATGAAGCTGGCGGCGGCCGAGGCCATCGCCGAGGCCATCCCGCTGAGCGACCTGCGGGAGGACTTCATCATCCCCTCCGTGTTCGACACGACGGTGGCGCCTCGCGTCGCCGCCGCGGTGGCGGCCGCCGCGATCGCCGAGGGCGTCGTCCGGGCCTAGGTCAGTCGACGATGCTCAGGCTCAGCGCCGGCTGGGTGTCGAGCTCCCGTGCCGCGGGGACGGCCACGGCCGGCGCCGCGGGCGTGGGACGGATGGCCCAGGCCGGGATCTCGTGGAGCGGCGTCGTGCGCCCGAAGAGGACCTTGGGCACCGTGCGGGCCAGGATCCAGGCGTCGAGCCGCGGGTTGCGGTGCCGGACGTAGAGGATGTCGATCTCGGGGCGCTCGCAGATGAGGCCGGTGCAGTAGGGGCTCACCTGCCACAGCCCGGTGATGCCGGGCCGGACCGTGGCCCGCTCGGCCACCAGCGCCGGCGGCAGGCGGTCGGCCAGCGTGGCCATCTCGGGGCGGGGGCCGACGA
>CAZCJT010000471.1:0-2677 GCA_964498565.1 uncultured Acidimicrobiaceae bacterium | reverse complement strand
CGCCGCCCCCCAGGACGTCTGCCCGGCGGGGATGGGCGCACTGTCCGGCATGACCGGGTGCCCGACGCTGGAGGACGACACCACGTAGGTGCCGGCGGCCAGGTCGCCGACGCGCCGGTGCCCGGCGGAGGTGTAGGCGGCGATCGGGCCGACGATGGGGACGATCCACGGGGCGGCGTCGACCACCCACATGAGCGTGCGGCCCAGGCTCCTGCCGATGCCGGCCCTGGCGCCGTACTGGTCCACGACGCGCAGGCCGAACAGCAACTTGCCGGGGGACCCGCCGGTGAGACCCTGGATGATCACGAAGAACGCGAACCACCCGAACGACAGCAGCGTCTGGACGCCGGACTCCCCGGTGTCGAGCAGGTAGATGTCGCCCTCGAAGGCGACGCAGGAGTCGGCCGCCCCCGGGTTCTGCTGCTCGAACAGCTCGCAGGCCTCCTCCTCCAGGACCCCGGTGGGGATCTCGGTGTACTCGGACATGGAGGCGAACCCGGCTGCCACCACGGCCAGGAAGAGCAGGAGATCAGCGATCCAGGCGAGCGTGCGCCGGCCCATCACCGCCGTGGGATCGCTGGCCGGGGGCGTGCCGTACTGCAGGGGAGCGGTCACGTCGCGGGTCTACCAGACCCCCTGCGACGGCCCCCGGCAACGGCTTCGGGGGCCCCGCAGGACCGTCGGTAGGCTCCGACCCCCTATGGCCGCACCCACGCCCGAGCCCGAGCTGTTCGACAAGGTCGTCAACCTGTGCAAGCGCCGGGGCTTCGTGTTCCCCTCGGCCGAGATCTACGGCGGCTTCCGCTCCACCTACGACTACGGCCCCGTGGGCGTGCTGCTGCTCCGCAACGTGAAGGATGCCTGGTGGCGCTCGATGGTCCAGCTGCGCCACGACGTCGTCGGCCTCGACGCCTCCATCCTGTCGCCGCCGCCGGTCTGGGAGGCCTCCGGGCACCTGGCCAACTTCACCGACCCCCTCGTGGACTGCCGCGAGTGCAAGGAGCGGTTCCGCCTCGACAAGCTCGACGACCCGGACACCTGCCCGAGCTGCGGCAAGCACGGCACCTTCACCGAGGCCCGCCAGTTCAACCTCATGTTCAAGACCCACGCCGGGCCGGTGGAGGGCAAGGGCCACGAGGTGTTCCTGCGCCCCGAGACCGCGCAGGGCATGTTCCTGAACTTCAAGAACGTGCTGGAGACCTCGCGCAAGAAGCCGCCGTTCGGCATCGCCCAGATCGGCAAGTCGTTCCGCAACGAGATCACGCCCGGCAACTTCGTGTTCCGCACCCGTGAGTTCGAGCAGATGGAGATGGAGTTCTTCGTCCCGCCCGACGAGGCCCAGCAGTGGTACGAGTACTGGTGCGCCACGCGGTACGAGTGGTACGTCGAGCACGGCATGCCCACCGACCAGCTCCGGCTGCGCCCGCACGACGCCGACGAGCTGAGCCACTACAGCTCGGGCACGTCCGACGTGGAGTTCCTCTTCCCCTGGGGCTGGGACGAGCTGGAGGGCATCGCCAACCGCGGCGACTACGACCTCACCCAGCACGCCACCCACTCGAACACGAAGCTCGAGTACTTCGATCAGCAGGCCAACGAGCGCTACGTGCCCCATGTGATCGAGCCCGCCGCCGGCGCCACGCGCACCGCGATGGCGTTCCTCATGGCCGCGTACGACGAGGAGACGGTGAACGACGAGCAGCGCACCGTGCTGCGCTTCCACCCTCGCATCGCGCCGTACAAGGTGGCCGTCCTGCCCCTGTCCAAGAAGGACGAGCTGGTCGGCGTGTCCGACGAGGTCCTCGGCCTCCTGCAGCCGCACTACATGTGCGACTTCGACGTCACCCAGGCCATCGGCCGCCGCTACCGGCGCCAGGACGAGATCGGCACCCCGTACTGCGTGACCATCGACTTCGACACCCTCGAGGACCGCTCGGTCACCATCCGCGAGCGCGACTCGATGGACCAGGAGCGGGTGCCGATCGAAGGCCTCCGCGACCGGCTGGCGGAGCGCCTCGGGTTCTAGCGCCGGCGGCTCAGTTCCCGACAGGTCCGTCGATCAGCCAGGCACCGCCCTGGCGCACGAGGTCGAGCGGGTAGTCCTCACGGGCCCCGTCGTAGGTCAGCGGCACGACGACCGTGCCGCCGTCGACCCGCGGCTCACCCACCACCTCCACGTCGTGGCCACCCCAGAACGCCTCCCACGAGCCCCGGCTCTGCCGGCTCTGGAAGCGCGAGGTCGTCATCTGCCACGCCCGGTCGAAGTCGTCGGCGTCGAGCGCGGTGAGGTAGGCGATGGCGGTGTCGGACGGATCGCCCGCCGGCGCCGCCGCACCCTGGTCCCCGTCTCCGTCTTCGTCCTCGTCCTCGGCGTCGTCGTCACGGCTCCGGTCCTCGGTGGTGGTGGGAGCCGCCGTGGTCGTGGGTGCCTCGGTCGCCGGCGGTGCCGTGTCCTCCGGAGTGGGGGCCTCGGTGGTCGTCGGCTCGACCGTCGTGTCCGTGGTGGCGGTGTCGGCACCGTCCCCGTCGTCGTTCATCGTCGCGAGCAGCACCACGGCGCCGGCCAGCAGCAGGACGATGGCGATGGCGCCCCACAGGACGCGATTGCCGCCCCCGGCGCCGGCGGGCACGGGCCGCCCCCGGCCCAGGTGAACTCCACGTCCGGCTCCCCCGACTC
>CAZCJT010000470.1:0-2678 GCA_964498565.1 uncultured Acidimicrobiaceae bacterium | reverse complement strand
CCGCCTGGCTCGCTGCGCCACGGCGGTGCTCGACGGGGCCGACCGCCGCCTCGACGAGCTCTCCCTCCGGCTCGCCACCACCTCGCGCCGACGCCTGGACGACGCCGCCTCCCGCATCGAGCTGCTCGCGACCCGGACCGATCTCCTCGACCCCGCTCACGTCCTGGCCCGGGGGTGGTCCATCGCCCGGGCCCACGACGGTCGGGCGGTGCGCTCGGTGCACGAGGTCGAGGTGGGCGACGTCATCGAGGTGCGCATCGGTGACGGCACCCTCCACACCCGGATCGAGCGCGTCGACCACGATGGCCGGCCATGACCGACGCCGACCCGTCCTCCGCCGAGCCCGCCGGTTACGCCGAAGCGGTCACCGAGCTGGAGTCGATCCTGCGGAAGATCGAGGACGTCGAGGTCGACGTCGACGTCCTGGCCGACCGGGTCCGCCGCGCCGCCGAGCTCATCGACTGGTGCCGCGGACGGATCCTCGCGGCACGGGAAGCGGTCGACGACGCCACCGCCGACCTCGTCGAAGACCCGGGCTGAACGCCGGCGGGCAGCTCCGCCAGGTGTCCCCTCACCCGCCGACGAGCTGGATCGACCCCAGCATCTGGAACAGGAACGCGACGTCGTGGTGGCGCAGCTCGACGTAGGACGTCTCGTCCGTGCGCGCCCGGAGCGAGGAGCTGTGGAAGCCGGGTTCGAACCAGACCTCGTCCCAGCCCTCGACCTCGACCGGCACGGCCGACGACGAGGCCAGCTCGGCGTTGCCGTCGACGAACACCTCGGCCACCTCCAGCAGTGACGGTCCTGACGAGTAGAAGCGGACGATCTCGGTGCTGCCTGCGGATGTCCCACCGGCACCGCCGCCCTGGGCCGAGGCGCGGAACACGGCGCCGTCGTCGGTGTAGCCCGCCGGCACGGGCACGGTCGTCCGCAGCCGGGCGAGGGTCTCCTCGTCGGCGGGGACCGCGATGGTGGTCAACAGGCCGGACAGGGCGTCGGCATCCTCGACGCGCGGCCCCGGCTGGAACGCGGCGGGTTCGATCTCGGGCTCGAGCGCCAGGGCGGTGGCCGTGCGCTCGGCCACGACGCTGCCGCCGATCTCCCAGCGCTCGTGCAGCACGAGGCCGGCGTCGTCGACGCAGATGTCGGTGTGCTCGCCCTCGCCCGGGGCCGTCGGCTCCCCGGCGCTCGCCGGCTGGCCCGTCCGGTAGACGGTGCAGCTGCGGCCGAGGTAGGCGTCGGTGCCGCGGCGCTCCACCAACCCGATCGCCTCCATGGCCGCCACCGCCGCCGCCGGGTGCTGGTCGAGCGCCGCCCGGTGCAGCTCGGGCTGGAGGGGCAGCCACCCGTCGCGATCGGAGAGGTACGTCTGCAGCACGGCGCGGGACGTGGACGTCCCCGACAGCAGCGTGTTGTCGCGACGGGAGAGCACCAGCGACTCGTACGGGCGGCGCACCGTCCACTCCTCGACCCGAGGGAGGCCGTTCTCCACGACGTCGTAGGTGATGCGGTACGCGAGCGGGGCGTCGACGACCGGGCCGGCAGCCACGAGGTCCTCGACCGCCACCGGCTCGAGCGGCGCCGCCGTGGTCGTGGTGGACGACGTGGTCGACGATGTCGTCGTCGGGGCGGTCGTGGCCGGCACCGCGTCGTCACCACCCGTGGAGCGGGCGACCACGAGCACCAGCACGCCCACGACCACCAGCGCCAGCGTCACCGGCACCAGCGGGTGGATGCGGGCGGCCCGAGCCATGGCGGCCAGCATGCCAGTCGTGCGGTCGAGCGGCGCCGGCGCGACGGCAACGCCCGCCGGCATGCCCGTAGGCTCGTCGTTCCATGGCCACACCGACCGCACGCAGCGCCGTGCCGACGCCGCCGAGCCTCCTCCAGGTGGCCGACCTGGTCGAAGCCCGCCTCACCGCGCTGCTCGACGACGAGGTCGCCCGCTGGTCCGCGCTCACCGACGACCTCACCGAACCGCTCGATGCCCTCCGCGCGCTCGTGATGGCGGGTGGCAAGCGGCTCCGTCCCGCCTTCTGCTTCTGGGGTTTCGTGGGCGCCGGCGGCGACCCGGACGACCCGATCGTGGTGGACGCCGGCGCCGCGTTCGAGCTGCTGCAGGCGTTCGCCCTCGTGCACGACGACGTCATGGACGGCTCGGCCACCCGGCGGGGCTTCCGCACCGCCCACCTGGCCTTCGCCGACCGCCACCAGCTCGAGGTCTGGCGGGGCGAGGGACGCCGCTTCGGCGAGGGCGTCGCCATCCTCATCGGCGACCTGGCCCACGTCTACGCCGACCTGCTGCTCCGCGACGCCGGTCGGACGGTGCTGGCGGTGTGGGACGAGCTGCGGATCGAGCTCAACGTCGGCCAGTACCTCGACATCCTCGGCACGGCGCGGGGCGACACCGACCCGGAGGGGGCTCGTCGCATCGCCCGCTACAAGTCGGGCAAGTACACCATCGAGCGGCCGCTGCACGTCGGCGCCGCCCTCGCCGACCGCTACGACGAGCTGGGCCCGGCGCTGTCCGCCTACGGCGACCCCCTGGGTGAGGCGTTCCAGCTCCGTGACGACATCCTCGGCGCCTTCGGCGAGGGGGCCGTCACGGGCAAGCCGGTCGGCGACGATCTGCGCGAGGGCAAGCCCACGCCCCTGCTCGCCGCCGCCAGCGGGGCGGC
>CAZCJT010000469.1:0-2698 GCA_964498565.1 uncultured Acidimicrobiaceae bacterium | reverse complement strand
GCCCGGTTCGCCGCCGGCGGGCGGCGGAGCGGTCGTTGGTGCGGTCATGTGCTGTCCCCCCTGTCGGTGTGGTCCACCTGGCGCCGCCGGACCGGCGACCGGACCTGGTGACGCGACGATGCCGCGGGCCCGCCGGCTCGGTGGAGCTGGTGGACCCGCGGCATCGGCATTCGTTCAGCGGCTCAGGACTCTGAGCCCACCGTGGTGCCCTCGGGCCAGTTGGCGGCGTAGAAGTTCGCCTGGCGGTGCATCATGCAGTCACCCTCGAGGATGCCGAGCCCGGACTCGGCGAAGGGGGTCGAGGCGGCGGCCTGCGTGCCGCCGAAGACGTAGCCCTCCTTCTCCCAGATGTCCATCACGAACTCGCCGACCTCGATGACCTTGGGATCGTCGAAGGGGATCTCGTGGTTGACCCACTGGTCGTAGACGTCCACGCCGTGCAGGCGGAGCATGTAGTCCTCGATCCAGTCGGTGAAGGGCCAGCCGGTCGCAGCATCGGAGCCGATGCCGATGCACAGCGGCGTGTCGCCGTTCTCCACCATCTCGTCCATGAGGGCGGTGAACTCCTCGTGGTCGGCCGGCACCTCGTAGCCCTTGGCCTCGAAGGCGTCGGGGGAGTACCAGACGAGCGACTTCACGTCGGACTTGTTCGGCACGCCGTAGTACTGGTCGCCGACCTTGCCGCCGGCGATGAAGCCCTCGACGAAGTTCTCCTCCATGGCGGTCACCACGTTCTCCGGCAGCGGCACGAGCTGGCAGTCGGCCACGAAGGACCGGAGCAGGCCGGGCTGGGGGAAGATGAAGATGTCGGGCGGGTTCCCACCCTGCACCTGCACGCCGATCTGCTCCTCGGCGCTGCGGTCGCCCTGGACGTCCACCGCGATGCCGGTCTCCTCGGTGAAGGCGTCGAAGGACTGCTCGAAGCCCTGCTGCTCCTGCTCGACCTCGGGGCCGAAGATGGTGACCGTGCCGTCACCAGGACCGATCTCGGGCGCCGGGCACTCGGCGATCTCGGGAACCTCGGGGTACCCGGACTCGACCTCGGCGAAGGCCTCCTCGACGGTGGCGTTGCCGGAGACGATGTCGGTCGCGGCGGTCCAGAACGTGCCGGCACCGACCTCGGCGACCATGTCGTCGGAGCCGTCGAAGCGGGCGGCCTCGGCGTTCTGGAGGATCTCGACCAGCGTCTGCTCGAAGCCGCTGTAGGCCTCGAGGTCGACGTTCTGGTTGGCGGAGAGGAAGCCGCCGACCTCGGCCTCGAGACGGCGCTCGACGTACTCCGGGGAGGCCATGAACTCGAGCACGGCCATGGTGTCCTGGTCGGCGCTGAACGCGCCGGCGAAGGTGCCGCCGGTCAGCACGACCTCGCCCGAGTCGCCCACGGGCGGCAGCGGGAAGACGTCGACGGTCTCGACCTCGACGTCACCTGAGCCCTCGGAGTCCTCCGAATCACCGGCCTCGTCCCCCGACGCGTCCCCCGCGCTCGTGTCGTCGTCGTCACCGGCGCAGGCGCCGGCGACGAGGGTCAGCGCGAAGAGAGCGGCGAGGATCCGCCACAGTGGTCGTTTCATGAGTCATCCCCTGTGTTGCTTGGCTGAGGCCGCCGGCGGCCGGTCTGGGCTGGCTGGCGGCGGCATGTAAACGATTACACCGCGGTCCCGGCCTGTCAATGACCGCGGGGTGGCGCTGTGGTCGCGCGCACGAGCAGCTGGGTCTCGCCCACCAGGTGGGCGGGCTCGGCGGTCGGCTCCTCGTCGAGGGCGAGCAGCAGTCGGCCGGCCGTGGCGCCCTGCCAGACCGGGTCCTGGCGGATCGTCGTGAGGCCGACGACCGCGCCGAGATCGTGGTCGTCGAAGCCGACGACGGACACGTCGTCCGGGACCCGCAGGCGGAGCTCCCGGGCCGCCTTCAGGGCACCCATCGCCATCTCGTCGGACAGCGCGAACACCGCGGTCGGGGGTCGGCCGAGCGTCATCAGCTGGGCCATGGCCTCGGAGGCCCCGCGCACGGAGAAGCCACCGTCGGCCTCGAGCTCGGCGTCCGGGTCCAGGCCGGCGGCCAGCAGGGCGTCGACGTAGCCCCGCCGGCGGTGGCCGGGCACGTCGAAGGGGAGCGAGGTGTGGGTGGACCCGCCGATCAGGCCGATGCGCTCGTGGCCGAGCTCGATCAGGTGCCGGGTGGCGTCGCCGGCGGCGCCGTGGTTGTCGACTGTGACGGAGGGGAAGTCGTCGGTGCGCTGGCCGACGGTGACGACGTGCACGTGGTCGGCGGCCAGGGCGTGGGTCTCCGGCGGGGTCAGCAGGACGTCGATGAGGATGAGGCCGTCGAGCCGCCGCCGCACGGATGACTGGGCGGAGAGCAGCCGGGTCCGGCCCGACCCGTCGTCGACGGCGTGGAGGAGGACGTCCCGGCCGGCCTCGGACAGGACGGCCTCGGCTCCCGACGCCACCTGCGCGAAGTACCAGGTGTTGATGCTGGGCACCGCCAGGCCGACGCTGTCGCTGCGACCGGTGGCCAGGCGCGAGGCGTAGGTGTCGACCTGGTAGCTCAGCTCGCCTGCCACCTCCTCGACCCGGGCGCGGGTCGAGGGCGCCACGTTCGGCAGGCCGCGCAGGGCACGGCTCACCGTGGCGACCGAGACGTTCGCCCGGCGTGCCCCCTCCTCGATGGTGACCCCGTCGGGACGGGCGCGGGTGCG
>CAZCJT010000468.1:0-2703 GCA_964498565.1 uncultured Acidimicrobiaceae bacterium | reverse complement strand
TGCCGTGCCCGCCACCGTGCTCGTGGGCACCCGTGACCTCCTCACCCCGCCCCGATCCGCCGCCGCGCTCGCGGCCGCCTGGCCTGGTGCCGCCGTCACCGTGTTGCCCGGCGCCGGGCACATGCTCCCCATCGAACGACCGGACGACATCGTGGAGGCCGTGGCCCGGGCTGGCCGGTGACCGGCCCGAGGCCGCGTATCGTCGCTCGGATGACGGCGGCACGTCCCCGCGGCGAGCGAGAGGTGAAGGAGGCGGTCATCGACGTGGCCGCCGCCCTGTTCGCCGAGAAGGGGCCGTCGGCGACGTCCATCCGGGAGATCGCCGCCGGGGCCGGCGTGAACCACGGGCTCCTCCACCGGCACTTCGGCGGCAAGTCCGAGCTGGTCCGTGAGGTGCACGACCACCTCGCCGCCCGGCTGGCCGAGACGGGCCCGTTCTCCGAGGCCACGCTGGCCAGCGCCCTGGAGGCCTTCCACACGCTGGCCGAGCACCGGGAGTACTGGCTGGTCCTCACCCGGGCGATGCTCGACGGGGAGCTCCGCGACGTGCTCGCGTCCGATCACCCGGGAGCCCGTCGCATGGTCGACACCCTCGCCGCCGTGCTGCCCGACGACGCGGCGCTCGACGCGAAGGACCTGGTCGCGATGGCCTTCGCATTCTCGCTCGGGTGGCTGCTGCTGCGTGACTTCATCCAGGCCGCGACCGGCGCCGGCGACGACCTGCCCGAGCGCTGGTTCGCGACGATGGCGTCGCTGCTCGAGGACAGTGAGCGCCCCGGCGATCGCCGAGCGGACCGCTGATATCGCGCCCTATCGTGCCGGTCCAGTGACCGACATCCTCATCAGGGACGTCCCCGACGACGTGCTCGCCGCCATCGACGCGCGGGCACGACGGATGGGCGTGTCCCGCAGCGAGTACCTGCGACGGACGTTGGAACGCGAGCGAGTCCCCGACGGCTCGGTGACGACCGAGCACCTCCGCCGAGCTGCGTCGCTCGCTCGCGACTTGGAAGACCCGGACGTGATGTCCGGGGCCTGGTCGTGACGGCCTGGCTCATCGACAAGTCCGCGATCGCTCGACTCCACGTCGCCTCGAACGCCGCTGAGTGGGCGAATCGGATCGAACCTGGGCTGGTCCGCGTGTGCACGGTCACCCGCCTGGAGGTCGGCTACTCCGCCCGGTCCGCGGACGACCACCGCGCCCTGCTCGCCGGACCGCCCATCGCCTCCATGCCGGTCGAGCACCTCACGCCGAAGATCGAGGATCGGTCGGTCGAGGTCCAATCGCTCCTGGCTGCACGCGGTGAGCACCGCGCACCCTCGGTTCCGGACCTGATCGTCGCGGCGACCGCCGAGCTGTCGGAGCTGACCCTCCTGCACCTCGACAAGGCCTTCGACCTCATCGCCGGCATCACCGGCCAGCCCGTCGAGCGCCTCCAGACCAGCTGACCTCAGAGCCGTCGGCCCATCCCCAGGGCCAGGATCGGATGCTCAACCGCCTGACCGAAGCCTTGCCGGGCCTGTACACGGTCGTCTACATTCGGCGGGGCCCGGGGGGCGACCGGCGCGACCCGGCGAGGAGGGGACATGCCCGACGTGTTGGAGTTCAGCCCTGAGGAGCTGCTGGCCAGCCACGACATCGAGGAGCCGCTCGTCCTCGGCGGGGTCCGCTGCCACGGCGGCTTCCTCGCCGACGGCACCTACGTGTCGCCCCGGACGAAGCACCGCGCCCCCGCGCTCGTCGCCTGGCAGGACCAGCACCGGGCGGCATTCGGCACCGAGATCCTGCACGCGCCCGTCGAGACGTGGCCGGCCAACTACCCCAACGTGGAGCAGGCGCGGTTCCTGCTGCGCAACGGGGCCCCCGAGCCGATCATCGCCACGCTGACGCGCATCGGCACCGTCGAGGGCTTCGGCTCCCTCATCCGCTTCCTCGCGCCCACCGACATGCAGCGCCACTTCGACGACGACATCCGCGGCACCGCCACCGCCCACCTCTCCCAGGGCCTGGTCGAGGCCCACGCCCGGGACGAGGCCGGCTGGAGCGACGAAGCCGGCCACGACCGCATGTGGTACGCCGTGCGCGACATCGCCTTCGAGAACCCGGTCACCGAGGACGAGACCGCCGAGATGATGAAGCGCATGGGCATCCCGGTGGGCGTCGGCGCCGACCCCGACGCGGCCCGCTCCCGGTTCCTCGACCGGCGCGCCTTCCCCGACCTCGACCTGGGCCTGGAGCTGCTGGTCTCCACGATGCTGCGGGTGCTGTTCGTGGAGATCAAGGCGTTCCACGTGTTCGCGTGGGCCGAGGAGCTGCTCGCCGACCGCGACCTGGTCGCCGGCGACGGGGAGGCGGCCCGCCTGGTGTCCTTCATCCGCGCCGACGAGACGCCCCACGTCGAGTACCTGCGCACGTCGCTCACCGAGATGCGCGACCGCACGTTCATCGGCGAGTCCGGCCGCAAGTACCCCGGCACCGAGGTGATCGGGCGCATGTGGGATGCCTCGATGGCCGAGTCGCTGGGCCTGCTCGAGGACCAGAACCGCAAGGCGGTGATCGCCGAGATCGAGCGGGCGCTGCTCGCTCGACCCGACGGCGCCGACCTGCTCGCCGAGTTCCACCGGCTGGGCGACCCCGCCCCCGCCGGGCGATGAGCGCACCGTCCGCCGCGCCCGCGGTCGACAAGGACGAGCTGCGCCAGC
>CAZCJT010000467.1:0-2704 GCA_964498565.1 uncultured Acidimicrobiaceae bacterium | reverse complement strand
CGTCCGGGTCGGCTGACCGCCGGCTGACCCGCCCACCGGGCTCGGCGCATGTCGGGCCGGTTGCCCCCGCTCCCTAGGGTTCCGGGCGTGACCCAGACCGTGCTGCTGCTCCGCTGCCCCGACCGGCCGGGCATCGTCGCCGCCGTCGGCCAGACCGTGGCCGCCCTGGGAGGGAACATCGTCCACGCCGACCAGCACACCGACCGGGTCCACGGCCTCTTCCTCCAGCGGGTGGAGGCCACGTTCCCCGACGGTGCCGACGTCGAGGGCGCCATGCGCCCGGTGGCAGCCGCCTACGACATGACGTGGGAGATCCACCGCCCCGGTCCGCCGCCCCGGATCGCCGTCCTCGTGTCCCGCCAGGGCCACTGCCTGGCCGACCTGCTGTCGCGCGTCGAGCTCGGCGAGCTCGACGCCCACATCGACTTCGTCGCCTCCAACCACGACGACCACGAGGGCCTGGTCGCCCGCCACGGCGTGGACTTCCACCTGCTCCCCGTCGACGCCGACGACCCCGGTCGCCAGTCGGCCGACATGCACGCCCTCGTGCGGGAAGCCGACGTCGACCTCGTGGTCCTGGCCCGCTACATGCGGATCCTGCCCGAGACGTTCATCGCCGACTTCCCGAACCGGATCATCAACATCCACCACTCGTTCCTGCCGGCCTTCGTGGGCGCGAAGCCGTACCACCAGGCCTACGAGCGGGGCGTCAAGCTCATCGGCGCCACCGCCCACTACGCCACGAGCGAGCTGGACCAGGGTCCGATCATCCACCAGGAGGTCACGCCGGTGAGCCACCGCCACGAGGTGCCGGACCTGATCCGGCTCGGCACCGACCTCGAGAAGTCGGTGCTGGCCCGGGCCGTCCGGCTGCACCTCGAGCACCGGGTCCTTGCCTACGGCAACCGGACCGTGGTGTTCGACTGACGCCGCGGCGACCGGGGACGGGCACCGGCCCCGGCGCTCGGCGCGACCGTCGGCGTGCCCGGGGGATTGCCGGTCGCCGCCACCGGCTGCGCAAGACTGGCCCGATGACCGGACTCGAGTACGACGAGCGTCCCTGGGGCAACTACACCGTGCTGTCCGACGAGGACAACCACAAGGTCAAGCGCATCGTGGTCCACCCCGGCAAGCGGCTGAGCTACCAGACCCACGCCCGGCGGGCCGAGCACTGGTACGTCGTGAGCGGCACCGCCACGGTCACGCTCGACGGCAACGACCACCGGGTGGGGCCGGGCCAGGCCGTCGACATCGCGCAGGGCATGGCGCACCGGTGCGCCAACGAGACCGACGCCGACGTG
This sequence comes from uncultured Acidimicrobiaceae bacterium, assembly GCA_964498565.1. GTDB lineage: Bacteria > Actinomycetota > Acidimicrobiia > Acidimicrobiales > Salinilacustritrichaceae > Salinilacustrithrix. The sequence continues at coordinate 1,403 of CAZCJT010000467.1, read as the reverse complement.
GTGTTCATCGAAGTGCAGCGGGGCGACTACTTCGGGGAGGACGACATCGTCCGCCTCGAGGACGACTTCGGTCGCAGCTGACCGCCGGAAACCACGGGCAGCCCGTCACGGGCCGGGCGTATGTTCGCCCCGGTGCACGGCTCCCTTCGGTCCTTCCGCGTGCGCGCGTTCCTCGTCGCCGAGGCGATCAGCGCCATCGGCACGTGGGCCACGTTCATCGCCATCTGGGGCTACGCCGCGTTCGAGTTCGGCGCCACGGCGGGCGACGTCACGCTGTTCGGCATCGCCCTGACCCTGCCGGGGGTGCTGCTCGGCCCCTTCGTCGGCACCGTGATCGACCGCATCGGGCCCCGCGCCAGCCTGGCCCTGGCCAAGGCGATCGGTGTCGTGGCGTCGCTGGCGCTGCTGTCGGCGGACGACTTCCGCACCCTCGCCGCCCTGTCCGTGGTGCACGGCGTCGCGGGCGCGCTCACGGTGCCGGCGCTCCAGTCGCTGCCACCCCGCCTGGTCGGCGAGGACGAGCTGGCCCGCACCAACGCCCTCGTGTCGCTGACGGACGAGGTGGCCATCATCGGCGGACCGGTGGTCGGCGCGGTCGCCATCGGCTGGTTCGGCTTCCGGGGCGCGTTCGTGCTGACCGGTGCGACCTACCTGCTCGGCATCCTGGTGCTCCCCATCGTGCACGTGCGCGACGTCTCCGACCCCGAGGCAACCACCCGGCCCGGCCTGCGCGACGCGCTCGACGGGCTCCGGCTCGTGGCCCGCACGCCGGCGCTCCGTCGGGTGGTCGTGGCCATGAGCTCGGTGCACCTGCTCTACGGCGCCGCCCTGCTCGCCGAGCCACTCTACGTGCGCGACGTGCTCGAGCGGCCGCCGTCGACCTTCGCCGCCCTCCAGGCCGTCTTCGGCGTGTTCCTCGTGGCCGGCGGCATCACCGTTGCCCGGCTCGGGGACCGCGTCGCCTCGTTCGGCTGGGTCGTGCTCGGCGTCGGCGCATCCGGCGTCACCGCCGTCGTCTACCTCGGCACACCTGTCCTGGCCGTCGCCTTCGTCGGCGTGGCCGCCTGGGGCGTCTGCACCGCCCTGCTCTCGGGCCCCTCACGGACCCTGCTGCAGCGCAACGCCCCCGAGTCGGTGCACGGCCGGGTCATCGCCACCGACACCATGGCGGGCACAGCGGCGCAGCTGATCGGCATCGTGTCCACCGGCGCGCTCATCGGGACGTTCGGGGTGTCGGCGGCGATGGCGGTGCTCGGCGGCGTGGTGGTGCTCGTCGCCATCGCCCTGCAGCGGTCCGGCTCTCGCCGCGTCGCCCCGATCCTCGTGCCGGAGGTCGTCGGGTAGCGTCGCCCGCCGTGCCGACGCCGCTGGTCGCCCTCACGATCGCGGGGGTCGACAGCGCC
>CAZCJT010000466.1:0-2709 GCA_964498565.1 uncultured Acidimicrobiaceae bacterium | reverse complement strand
GCCCTGACCGCGTCGTGTGCCGCGGCGGACGACGCCTCGGCGGAGTCGGCCCGGAGGAGCGCAGCTCGGCGGCCGCTGGCGCGGATCTCGTCCACCACGCGCTCGACGTCGCCGGTGCCGCCCCTCGCGGCGGGGTTCCCCAACACCTGCACCTCGGTCACACGTCGCACGGTAGGCCGCTACCGTCCCGGCGGTGGCGACCTCGGATGCCCTCGAGCTCCAGATCAGCGGCCGGACGGTGCGCATCACCAGCCCGGACAAGGTGTTCTTCCCCGAGCGGGGTGAGACCAAGCTGGACCTGGTCGAGTACTACCTCGCCGTCGAGGAGCCGTTCCTGCGCGCAGTGGGCGGACGGCCCACGCTGCTGCAGCGCTTCCCCGACGGGGTGGGTGCCAGCTCGTTCTTCCAGAAGCGCGTGCCCAAGGGTGCGCCGTCCTGGCTGCGCACCACGACCATGAGCACCCCCAACGGCACCACGTCGAACGCGATGGTCCTCGAGGACCTGGCCCACGTCGCGTGGGCCGTGAACATGGGGTGCCTCGGGTTCCACCCGTGGCCGTGCCGGGCCGACGACCCGGGCACCACCGACGAGCTCCGCATCGACCTCGACCCGTCGCCCGGCGTCGACTTCCCCATGCTGCGCGAGACAGCCCACGAGCTGCGCCAGCTGCTCGACGAGGACGGCCTGGCTTCGTTCCCGAAGACCACCGGCAACCGCGGCATCCACGTGCACGTCCCGCTCGGCCCGGGCTGGGACTCCTACGACGTCCGCCTCGGCGCGGTGGCGGTGGCCCGTGAGCTGGAGCGCCGGCGCCCCGAGCTGATCACCGCCGCGTGGTGGAAGGAGGAGCGGGGCAGCCGCGTCTTCATCGACTTCAACCAGAACGCCCCGCACAAGACGGTGTTCGGCGCGTGGTCGGTCCGGGCCCGCGAGGGCGCGCAGGTCAGCACGCCGTTCCGCTGGGACGACCTCGACGACGTCCACCCCGACGAGCTCACCATCGAGACCGTGCCGCCCCGGGTCGAGGCGAACGGTGACCCGTGGGCGGGCATCGACGAGGTCGACCAGTCGCTCGAGCCGCTGCTGGCCCGCTCCGCGGCCGACCGGGCCTCCGGTCTGCAGGACGCGCCATGGCCGCCCGTGTACCCGAAGATGCCGGACGAGCCACCCCGGGTCGCCCCCAGCCGCGCCGCCCACTGAGGCAGGTGGCGGCCCGTCGGCGTGGGATGGGAGGGTTGCCGGATGCAACGAGCGTTGGCCGTCGCGATTCCACAACGTCGATCGGCGCGGCTCGACCGCCCTGGCACCAAGTACCTGCTCGGCAGCTCGGTGCGGATGCTGCACGCGGCGAACGCCCGCAAGCCGTTCGCCAAGTCCGGTCCGCTCAGCGTCCCGTCCTTCGCCCTCGGCCTGCCCGGGTCCGAGCTGCCCGTCTGGCACATCGCCGCCCACGCCGGTTCGGCGGCCTGGGCCATCGCCCGGGGCTCGCACCGGACCCTGGCCGGAAAGGTCGGGCTGGCGCTGACCGCCGGCTCCATGGCCACGCTGTGGAAGGTGCATCAGCAGTCGACCGACTCGGCCCAGCTGGTCGAGCGGGCGCTGCGCGACCAGCTCGGTGACGACTACCGCACCCGCATGTCGGAGTCCCCGGTGGAGGCCACCCGCACCAAGCTGCCCACGCTGCCCACCCGCCAGGTGCGCAAGCGCTACGTCGACGGTGGCCACATCCAGTACAGCGAGTTCGGCAAGCGCACCACGCTCGACGTGTGGAAGCGACCCGACCTGCCCGACGACGCCGCCGCCCCCGTGCTGGTCCAGGTCCACGGCGGGGCCTGGATGCTCGGCGACAAGGAGGGCCAGGCATACCCGCTGCTCGCCCACCTGGTGGAGCGGGGCTGGGTGTGCGTCTCGGTGACCTACCGGCTGAGCCCCCGCGCCACGTGGCCCGACCACATCGTGGATGTGAAGCGGGCCCTGGCCTGGGTCAAGGAGAACATCGCCGACCACGGCGGCGACCCGAGCTGGGTCGCGCTCACCGGCGGCTCGGCCGGCGGCCACCTCTGCGCCCTCGCCGCCCTCACGCCGAACGACCCGCAGTTCCAGCCCGGCTTCGAGGAGGCCGACACCGCCGTGCAGGTGGCGGTCCCCTTCTACGGCGTCTACGACTGGCTCAACCGCGACGGCACCGGGCGCGACGACCTCACCACGCTGCTCGTCGACCGCGTGGTGAAGCAGCCGTTCCAGGACGCCCGTGCGGTCTACGAGCAGGCGTCGCCGATGACCCACGTGGACGATGGCGCCATCCCGATGATGCTCCTCCACGGCACCAACGACAGCCTGGTCCCGGTCGCCCAGGCCCGCGCCATGGTCGACATGTTGCGAGCGGTGTCGAAGAACCCGGTGGTCTACGTCGAGCTCCCTGGCGCCCAGCACGCCTTCGACGTGTTCTCCGGCAACCGCACCGATGCCGCCGTGGCGGGCATCGAGCGCTTCCTCAACGTCGCCCGGTTCCAGGCCGGCCAGCACGTCGACACCGCTCCGGCCCAGGGTCAGTCCTCGACCACGTAGCCCACCCCGGGGACCCACCGTGCCGTGGCCGGGATGTGGTCGGCTGACTCCACGACCCAGCCGACACCGGCAACCCAACGGGTCGCGCCGTCCGGCGCCGGCGGCACGGCCTGGTTCGTGGTCAGGTCGGCGTTGCCCCC
>CAZCJT010000465.1:0-2713 GCA_964498565.1 uncultured Acidimicrobiaceae bacterium | reverse complement strand
GCCGTCACCCGATGCAGCGCTTCCTGCGGGCCGTCGCCGCCCGCGAGGCCATGCGCGAGGTCCTCGCCGACGCGGCGGACCTGGGGAGGATGCTGTGACGACCAGCCCAGCTCCCCGCGACTTTTACGACCGCGGCTCCTTCGAGAAGCCGAGCCACGTCGTCTGCAAGTGCACCTTGAAGACCGTGCCCGACGAGGTGGTCCACATCGACCGCTTCGGGCTCGTGGTCATGGCCAGCCCGACCGGCAAGACCGGGTACGCCGCCGACTGGCCCGCGGTCGTGCGCGCCATCGGCTGGGCCCTGGAGCGGTCCCCGGCGGTCCGCGCCGACGTCCGCAAGCTGCTCGATCGGGCGGAGATCAACGCCGAGATCCGCGCGTTCGACCAGAAGAGGGCAGCCGAAGGGAGCTTGACGTGAGCCGCCTCGTGATGAAGCGGGGCCTGGGCGGCGACCGTTGGACTCTCGACGGTCACCGCGTGAACTGCGGGAACACCCTCGAGCTGCGCTTGCCGGGGGATCAGTGGCTCCCGGTCCGCTTCGAGCTCACGTTCAACGGGCTCGACTCCACCGCGTTGCTCTACGTGGCGCTCGGCCACGAGTGGGAACACCGCTTCGAGGCCCGCCGCCTGGAGGGGTGGCGAGAGGCCTGGATGGTTTGGGACCGCAAGCGCGACGTCCGGGCGACCCTCGACGAGCAGGACGGCGAGGGGTTCGCGATCTACCCCGACCTCGACGCCGAGGAGTGGTGCACCCTCGCAGGGGCCGAGCACGTCGCCGCGAGATGGACACCTTCCTTGGCTGGCCGAGCGCGCCGTTCCCCTGGGTCGAGGCGATGGACCTGCGGTGGCCGGAGGTGCGCCGTGGGTAGCACCGTCCTCCCGATCTCGTGCTCCACCGAGGAGCTCGCCGCCGCCATCGAGTCCGTGCAGGCCGGGTGCCGCCAGAACCGGTGCACCGACCCGGCCGCCCTCGCCGAGCGCGTGACCGACCAGATCGAGCGCGCCGAGGCCATGGCCGACGCGGAGTCCCTCACCCTCGGCGATGTGCGCGCGCAAGGCTGGTGGTGGGAGGGCGACGGCAACAGCGCCTCCGGGATGGACCTCGCCGACCGGACCCTCGTCAAGCTCGACGCCACCCGGATCACCGTGGAGCGTGGCCGGCCATGGAGCGGGCAGGCGAACGGCTCGATCCGGATGGAGCTGCGCGAGCCGACGAGGAGGTCACCGACGCTGATGGAAGCCTACTCCGAGGAGGACCGGCCATGACCCGTCACTACTCCCCCCGCGTGGCCCAGAGGCTCGCCCCGCTCGTGCTCGACACTGTCCGTGCGTTCCCGGGGTCAACAACGGTCAATATCGCCAGCGCGATCGGCGTTCGCGCTGCCGGATCCGCGTGGCAGGTGCTCCGCAAGTTGGAGAACAACGGGCTCGTGCGGTCGGAGTGGCTCGGGCGGAAGGGCCTGGCGTGGTGGGCGGTCGAGGTGGCCTGTGGGTGACCGCGCCGCCCGCTCGGCCTGCCATCACCTGGCCTGGCTCGCGTGGCACGACGCCGCCGAGGCCGGCGAGGAGCCCGACCACGTCCTCGGCGAGGTCACCGAGCTGTGCGACGGCGAGGACCTCACCGGCGCGGAGTGGATAGCGCAGGCGATCCGCCTGCTGAACCTCGGCCTGGCCGACGAAGAGGACGAGGCCCTGCAGAACCGGATCGACCTCGCGCTCGACGTGCTCGAGGGGCACCGCTGCACGGTCGAGGAGCTCGTCGAGGCCGGGGCGGTGATCTGCGGGGCGCTCGACTGCGGAGGACCCGCGGCCTGGGTCGACCCGGACGGGTTGGGCTGGTGCGAGGAGCACTCCGACGTCGGGTTGCACGACCGCCCGGACACCGGCACCGATACCGACCACGCCGACGTCTGCCCCGTGTGCGCCGCGCCCATGGGTGAGGTGCCCGAGCCCACCGAGTACGTCGGCGGCGGCTGGGTCTGCCTTGGCGGCTGCGGGTTTTACGAGGTGCACCCTTGGACCTGCCTTTGCGGGGTCGGGTGGCTGGCGGACGGCCCGCGGCACTCCACCGACTGCCCATGCTGGGACCCGCTCGACCCCGACGACGACCGCGACGACGGCGAGGAGGAGTGATGCAGCCCGTGCTCCCTGATGGTGTACCGCCGGAGGCCAGAGAGGTGCTCATGGACCTCTTGGCCCGCAAGCCGGAGCGGGGTGGACCGCTGGAGCCGATGCGGTGGCTCCGCGGGGCCTCGGACCACGTGCTGGGCGCGATTTCGTCGTGTGACCACGCCGTCATGATGGCCACGATCATCCTTCGGATCTGGCACGAGGACAGGTCGGACTCGGTGCTGCGCGTTGAGGAAGACCTCCTAGCAAAATGGGCGAGCATGGTCGGGCACGTCGCCGTTGTCTTGCTGCTGGAGCGGGATGGAGGCGTCACGATCACCGGGGGGGACGAGTTGTGGGGAGCAGGCCCACTCACGGTGGAGTTTCACCCGGAGCGCCTGCTGGCGATCTCCAGGCAGATCATGCAGGGCGACGACCTCGCCGAGATCGAGCGCATGGCTGCCGAGATGGGGATTCGCGGCGTGGAGGGGTGCCCATGAGCCCGCTCCGCCCCGATCCCGTCCTCGAGCAGCGCCTGCGCGAGGCCCGCGAGCTGCCGGTCGTGCTCGCCGGCTGGCGCCCTCCGCCGCCGGTCCAACCCCCG
>CAZCJT010000464.1:0-2726 GCA_964498565.1 uncultured Acidimicrobiaceae bacterium | reverse complement strand
ACGCCGGCGGTCGCGGCGGCCAACGGCGCCGCGAGCTCGGCGGCGTCGTGGAGGACGACGTCAGGTGCCCAGGCATCCACGGCGGACCGCACCGGTTCCAGCATGGCCGGCGCCGCGATCTCGGCGAAGACCTTCGGGAACGCCCACACCTGCCAGTCGACCTTCGGTCCGGGGGGCGGTCCGGGGTACCGCCGGGCCAGCTCGGCCTGCCGCTCGGCCTCGGACATGCCGGCGGGCTGCACGGGGATCCCTCGTGCTTCGATGTCCCCGGCGGCGACCTGCCCGCCCAGCCAGCGCACCTCGTGGCCCCGCGCCCGCAGCTCGCCCGCCACGGGGATCATGGGCAGGACGTGCCCGAGGCCCGGCGTCGACGTGACCAGCACCTTCATGGTGCGGCCCAGTCGAGGGGCGCCACCGTGTCGACGGCGAGCAGGTCCTCGAGCAACGTCAGCACCCGCAGGGTCACGACGTCGCCGAACCGGGGGCCGACCACCTGGAGGCCGATGGGCATCCCGTCGCCGGTGTGCCCGACGCAGACCGAGCCGGCCGGGCTCCCGGTGAGGTTGAACGGGTACGTGAAGGAAACCCACGACACCGACGGCTCCCCGTCGATGGTGCCCTGCTGGCCGGGCCGGCCGGTCTGGCCGGCGACGGTGGGGCACAGCAGCACGGCGCCGTGGTGCAGCACGTCGACCAGGCGGTGGTTCAAGCGGTGGCCGGCGTCCATGGCCTGGAGCACGTCCACGCCGGTCTGCCCGGAGACGAGGTCGAACATGGTCCGCAGGCCGGGCGTGATGCGCTCCCAGTCGGGCGTGCCACGCCGGTCGGCCACGGAGCGCAGGATGGCCGAGTACGCGACCGCGGCCCAGACGAAGGCGGGGTCCTCGTCGAACACGTCGTCGACCTCCACGACCTCCGTGCCCTCGGCGGCGAGGCGATCGACGGCGGCGCGGCACGCCGCCGCCACCTCGGCGTCCACCTTCCCGTAGCCGAGCGTCGGCGACCATACGACCTGGCGTGGCGGAAGGACGCCCTCCACCTGGGACCGCCACGACGGGCCGTGGTGCGGGGGCAGGGTGTGCAGGTCCGTCGGCTCGAACCCGACGACGGCGTCCAGCGCGACGGCGACGTCGCGAGCCGTCCGGGCCATCGGCCCCTTGCACGAGAGGTGCATCCAGCGCGGCGGGGTCCGCCCGCCGCCCGGCACGCGCCCGAGGGACGTCTTGAGCCCGGTGAGGCCGTGCACGGCGCTCGGGATGCGGATGGAGCCACCGCCGTCCGACCCGGTGGCGAGCGGCACCATGCCGGCGGCGATGGCGGCCCCCGAGCCGCCCGAGGAGCCGCCGGCGCTGCGCTCCGGGTTCCAGGGGTTCACCGTGGACGGGAAGACCTCGTTCGACGTGTCGGCCTGCCAGCCGAACTCCGGGGTGTTGGTCTTGCCGACCACCACGCAGCCGGCCGCCCGAAGGCGGGCGACGTGCTCGGAGTCCCGCTCCGACGGCGGGTCGCTCGCGTGGAGGGCGGAGCCCTGCGAGGTCGTGAAGCCGATCGCGTCCTCGATGTCCTTGACTGCGAGCGGCACGCCGGCGAGCGGACCGACGTCCTCGCCGGCGGCGATGCGGCGGTCGATCTCGTCGGCCTCGGCCAGCGCGCGCTCGGCGTCGACGGCGACGAAGGCGTGCACCGTGGGGTCCAGCCGGTCGATGGCGGCGAGGGAGCGCTCGACCTGCTGTCGCGCACCCACCTCCCGCGTGCCCACCTCGGCCACCACCTGCTCGACGGTCGTCCCCCGGAACCCTGCGTCGGTCATGGACGGACGGTACCTGCGGCCGTCCCGCAGGTGCCGTGCGGACGTCGGTGGGGGCCGGGTCGGCCGGGGTCCCGTGGCATGCTCCGCCATGGCCGAGTGGCGCATCCGTCCCCGCACGCCCGCCGACGACGACCGGGTGCGGGCGATCAACGCCGCCAACGTCCCCGAGGTGGGACCGCTCGACGACGACCGGCTGGCGCTGTTCGCCGACGGGGCTGCCCGCTTCGAGGTCGTGGAGGTCGACGGCGTCGTCGTCGGCCTGTTCGTCGGGCTCACCGAGGGGGTCGCCTACGCCAGCCCGAACTACCGCTGGTTCGCCGATCGGCACCCGTCGTTCGCCTACGTGGACCGCATCGCGCTCCAGCCCCAGGCCCGTGGCATCGGCGTCGCCGACGAGCTGTACGCGGGCTTCGAGTCGTGGGCGGAGAGCACGGGCCGGGCGGTCGTGTGCGCCGAGGTCAACGTCGTCCCGCCCAACCCCCGGTCGATGCGGTTCCACGAGCGTCGGGGGTTCGCGACCGTGGCCGAGCTGGGGCCGTACGGCACCGACGAGCGGGTGGCCATGGTCGAGAAGGTCCTGCCGTCGGCCTGACTGGGGAAATGCCGCGGCAACCCGTGAGAATGGGTCGATGGAGCACGTCGACATCGCCGTCATCGGTGGGGGCCCCGCCGGTGCGGCGACCGCCATCCGGGCCGCTCGGGCCGGGGCGAAGGTCGTCGTCTTCGAGAAGGGCAAGCACGGCCGCGACAAGGTCTGCGGCGACGGCCTGACCCCCCGGGCGGTCGGCGCCCTGCAGGAGCTGGAGGTCGCGTACGAGGACGAGGCCCACCGCATCGACGGCCTCCGCATGATCGCCGGCCGCCAGCGCCGCCAGCTGCCCTGGCCGGAGCACGGCCGCTTCCCGGCGCACGGCGC
>CAZCJT010000463.1:0-2749 GCA_964498565.1 uncultured Acidimicrobiaceae bacterium | reverse complement strand
CGGCGCCGCCCAGCACCACCACCGGCGGGCCGGGGTCTCCGGCGATGGCCGGGCGGTGGGGCTCGAGCGCGACGTAGCGGGGCTGCGCCGTCGCTTCGGTCTCGGGCTCGATCGTGTGGCGGATGAGCCCGCCGTCGCCCCCGCCAAACACCGCGTTGCAGAAGTCGAGCACCGGCTGCACGGTGCGGAAGTTCACCCGCAGGCTGGTGGCGCCGCCGGTGTACCGGGCCGCCGTCCGGGCGAACAGCCCGATGTCGGCACGCCGGAAGCGGTAGATGGACTGCTTGGGGTCGCCGACGAAGAACAGGCGGCCCTCGTCGACGTCGACGTCGTGCCACGGCGTGGCGGTGTCGTGGTCGGGGTCGGCAGCGATGCGGACGGCCAGCTCGATCTGGATGGGGTCGGTGTCCTGGAACTCGTCGATGAGCAGGTGGCAGTAGCGGTCGTGGAACCGCCGGCGCACCGTGGGCTCGGTGCGCAGCACCTGCCGGGCGAGGACGAGCAGGTCGTGGAACTCGAGACGGCCCTCCCGACGTCGGGCGTCGGCGTCGTCGAGGGTGTAGCGCGCGATCTCGGCGCCCAGCCGGGTGAGCACCTGGTCGGTGAGCGCGGCGACGTCGCCGGCGATGGCGTCGATGAGGGCACACCCGGCCTCGATGACCTCGGCCTTGGATCCGTTCGGCCAGCAGCCCTGCCGCCCGGCGTTCTTCGCTGGCCCCTTGAGGTCGGACGTGACCAGCAGGACCAGCTCGTGGGGATCTGCGGCTGCGTTCCGCAGCTGGTCGCGGAGCGGGACGGCGCACCCGGTGACCCAGCCGGCCAGGCGGTCGCCGGCGGGGTCGGTGCAGGCGGCCAGCTGGTCCTCGATGGCGTCGATGCGGGCGATCCAGTCGTCGACGCGGAGCACCGAGAGGTCGAGGGCGACGGCACGGTCGCGCTCGATCAGGCCGGCGGCCCTGGCCTCCTCGACGAGGTCCCAGTTCTGGCCGAGGGTGTCCGCCACCGCCCGGAGGTCCTCCGGCCTGATGCCGAGCGTGAAGGACATTCGCATGGTGTCGGCGAGGTCGTCGTCGTCGAGCAGCTGGCGCTCGAAGCGACGCCACCGCTCCTCGGCGCGCAGCGAGGAGCTGATGTCGTCGTGTACGTCGACCGACGGTGGCAGCCGGGCCTCGATGGGAGCTCCGAGCAGCAGCCGTTGGGCGAAGGCGTGGACCGTGCAGACCGTGGCCCGGTCGAGCTTGTCGAGGGCGGCCCCGGCGGTGGTCCGGGCCGCCGGCGAATCCACCACCCACGTCACGGGCCGGCCGGCCTCGACGTCCTCGAGCGTGCGGCGGACCCGCGCCCGCAGCTCGGCGGCCGCCGCCTCGGTGAAGGTGATGGCGGCGATCCCGGTGACGTCGGCGCCGGCCAGCACGAGGGACACGACCCGGCTGACGAGCGACGACGTCTTGCCCGATCCGGCACCGGCCTCGACGAAGAGCGTGGCGTGGTGGTCCTCGGCGATGCGGCGTCGGGCCTCGTGGTCGACGACGCCGGTCACGACGCCTCCTCCGGCCGGTCCAGCACGGAGGACGACCCCACCTCGGCGAGGTCGCGGATCCGGTCGAGGGACGGGTCGAAGCGGACCCGCTCCCACTCCTCGTCGCGGTCCCGGGGGCAGATGTCGTCGAAGTCGCACCAGGCGCAGTGCTCGAAGTTCCCCCACTGGTAGGCGTGGGCGCCGGGCCGGGCCGGGAACCGTCCCTCGCCGATGCCATCGGCCAGCACGCCGAGCACGCGGGCGAAGCGGGCGCGAAGGGCGTCGTCGACGAGGTAACCGCGTCGTTCGTTGGTCTGGGGCGGGCGCAGGAACCAGTAGTTCGCGTGCACCTCGGGCTCGCCGGCGCCGGTCGGCAGCTCGGAGGCGGCTGCGGCCATGGCGTAGGCCACGAGCTGGATCTTGGTGCCGCCCGAGAGCGGGTCCCCGCCCTTGTCCTCGGGCTTGACGATGTCCTCGAACCCGGAGGTCCGGCTGTACTTGTAGTCCCAGACCACGACCCGGGTCCCTCCGTCGGCCGTCCGCCCGGCGTCGACGCGGTCGGCCTGGCCGGAGAGCTGGAGCGAGCGCCCGTCGCCGAGGTCCACCACGAGGGGCGGCGCCCCGTTCCGACCGAAGGTGAGCTCGACGGCGATGGGCGCGGTGCCGTAACGGGCCCGCTGCTCCTCGTCCCCGGTGAGGGTGCGCTGCAGGACGCGGTCGATCTCGTCGCGGTCGTGGGCCCACCAGCGGGGGTGGCCGGTGATGCCACGGGCCTCGGCGTCGTCGCACTCCTCGTCGCAGATCGCCCGCAGGCGCGCCCGGGCGGACGGAGACCAGCGCTGGCCGGGCGCGGGCGCCGAGCCTTCGGCCACGACCTCGCCGAAGAACCGCTCGAGCACCAGGTGCGCCAGGGTCCCTCGGGCCCGGCCGTCGATGCGCTCGATGTCCTCGGGTCGATCGCTGGCCTTCAGCTGGAGGGCGTGGGTGAAGAACCACTTCCGCGGGCAGGTGGCGTAGGTCTCGATGGAGGTGGGCGACAGGACGCCCATGGCGGTGACGTCGATGCCGGCGCCGTCGAGGTTCCCGTCGAAGCGGGTGAAGGCGTCGGAGCGGCGGGCGGCCAGGAGCGCGGCGCCGGCGACGAGCACGGGGTCGGACGCGGCCGGGTGGGACTCGAACGACTGCGTGCGCAGCAGGGAGGCGAGCGCATGCTCCTCGGGGTGCAGGGGC
>CAZCJT010000462.1:0-2752 GCA_964498565.1 uncultured Acidimicrobiaceae bacterium | reverse complement strand
GTGACCGTGGCCACGGTGGTGCCCGGCTCGAGCCGGTCGCCGTCGTGGCGCGACCACGCGACGATGACGGACGGGTCGATCTGGGCGAACGCCTCGGTGGCGCAGGCCGTGCCGGCGAGGACGCCGGCGGCCCGGCTGGTGAACGTGGCTTCGACCCTTGCGCCGGCCGGCACGAGGGCTGCACTGAGGTCCCCGAGCGGCGTGAGGTCCTCGGCCAGGGCGGCCGCCACGGCGGCCCGGACGGCGTAGATCGGCGGGTCGGCAGGCACGTCCGTCATGACCCGCAGCCTGCCATCCCCCCGACTCCGAACTGGCAGTCGTGGTGTTGCACCTGCCGCCCGTGGGACCCCCTCCCCGAACTGGCAGTCGTGGTGTTGCACCGGCGTGCCGTAGGACCGCTCCCCGAAACTGGCAGTCGTGGTGTTGCACCGGCGTGGCTGTCGGACCCTCGTCGTAGCGTCGGAGCGACTTCCCCCTCTCCTGCGAAATCCGAGGAGGGGCCCATGCCACCGCGCATCCCGCCCGACGTCCACTCCGTGCTGGAGCAGCAACAGCACCTCATCACCCCCACCCACGTCCGAGACCTCGGATACCCGAGCACCACGCTGAGCCGGCTGCGCGACGCGTCGATCCTCGAGCGGCTGGACGGTCGGGTCTACGGCACGTCCGGGGTGCCCATGACCTGGGAGCGGCGTGTCCTCGCGGCCGTCTTCGCTGCGGGGCACGGCGCACAGGCGTCACATCGGGCGGCGGCCCGGTTGCTCGGCATCCCCACGTACGAGGGCGCTCCCGTCGAGCTCACCGTGCCGTCCAAGAGGAAGTTCTCGCGACCCGCGGTCATCGTCCACGAGAGTCGAGATCTCGCGTACGTGCCACCGATTCACATCGACGGGATCCCCTGCACGCCACCGCGCCGGCTCGCCGTCGACATCGGCGCGGTGCTCGGGCGAACGGCGTACACCACCGTCGTCCGGGAGCTGCGGCGATCCCACGGCGTGACGTGGAAGCAGCTGGGGGCGATCCTGGACCTGCACAGCAAGCGTGGCCGCAACGGGTGCGGGCCGCTCCGACTCCAGCTCGAGCGCTACCACGGCGTCGACGGCATCCCGGACACGACCCTCGAGCAGGTCTTCCTGGACGACCTCATCGACGCCGGGTACCCGCCGCCGACGTGCCAGCACCCGGTTCCGCAACCGCACGGAGACCCGTTCCGCCTGGACTTCGCCTGGATACCGGCCCGGCTCGACGTCGAGATCGACGGACCGCACCACCGCACCACGGAGGGTCGGCGGCGCGACGCCCGGAGAGATGCCGTCCTGCGCGGCCTCGGCTGGGAGGTCCGCCGGTTCGACGAGGAGCGGGTGATGTACGCGCCCGGTGGGGTGCTCATGGAGGTCCGCCGGACCCTCGAGCGGCTCGGCGGTTGGGCGGCCCCCTGATCGGAGGTGCAACACCAGCACTGCCAGTTCGGAGGTAGGTGGCGCCCGGGCGGCGCGGTCGGTCCTGCGGGGGGTGGGGCAGACTGCCGGCGATGGACGTGCTCGATCTGCTGGTGCTCGGGTCCGGTGTGGCCGGGCTGTCTGCCGCCGTGCGCGCCGCCGACGTGCACGGCATGCGGGTGTGGGTGCTCACCAAGGCCGAGCTGCACCAGGCCACCACCCGGTGGGCGCAGGGCGGCGTGGCGGCCGTCCTCGGCGGTGACCCCGACTCGACCGACCTGCACCTGGCCGACACGCTCGGGGCCGGCGCCGGGCTCTGCGACCTCGACGCCGTGCGGGGGCTGGTGGACGAGGGGCCAGTCCGGGTCAACGAGCTGATCGCCCTCGGGGCCATGTTCGACCAGGACGAGGGCGGTCAGTACCTCCTCGCCCGGGAGGGCGGCCACAGCCACGCCCGCATCCTGCATGCCGGCGGCGCCGCCACCGGCGTGGAGGTCGAGCGGGCGCTGGTCGAGGCGGTGCAGAAGACCGCGGCCGTGCTGCTGGAGCGCACCTTCGCCCTCGACCTGCTCGTCGAAGGTGGCCGGTGTGCCGGGGTCACGGCCATCGACGAGCACGGGGAACACATGGTCGTGCGGGCCCGCAACGTCCTGCTGGCCACGGGCGGTGGCGGTCAGCTGTTCTCGGTCACGACCAACCCGGTCGAGGCCACCGGCGACGGCATGGCCATGGCGCTCCGGGTGGGGGCGGCCCTCGCCGACGTGGAGTTCGTGCAGTTCCACCCCACGGCGCTCCACCACGAGGCCATGCCCCGGCCCCTGCTGTCGGAGGCGCTCCGCGGCCACGGAGCCTTCCTGCGCGGCGCGTCGGGCGAGCGCTTCGTCGACGAGCTGCAGCCGCGTGACGTGGTGAGCCGGGCCATCACCGCCCAACTGCAAGCGGACGGCACCGACCACGTGTGGCTCGACGCCACCGTGCTCGACCAGTTCGACGAGCGCTTCCCCACCATCAGCGCCGCCCTGGCCGTGGTCGGCCTCGACCCCACCACCGACTGGCTCCCGGTTGCGCCGGCGGCCCACTACACGTGCGGCGGCGTGCTGGCTGACCTCGACGGAGCATCGTCGCTGCCCGGACTGTGGGTGGCGGGCGAAGTGTCGTGCAACGGCGTCCACGGCGCCAACCGGCTGGCGTCCAACTCGCTGCTCGACGGCATGGTCTTCGGCCCCCGCGTCGTCGAGGCGATCGACGCCGGCAAGGACGGCCCCGAGGCCACTGGCGCGATGCGGGCCCTGCTCGGCGACGGCGACGCCGCG
>CAZCJT010000461.1:0-2757 GCA_964498565.1 uncultured Acidimicrobiaceae bacterium | reverse complement strand
GCCGCGGCCGCTGCGGGTTGGCACTGCGACGAGGTGCCGGTGGCCGACGGCGGCGACGGCCTCCTCGACGTGCTCGGCGGACCCAACCGCACGTCCGTCGTCACCGGGCCCAACGGTGACCCGGTGGAGGCCGGCTGGCGCTACGACCGGGGCACCGCCGTCATCGAGATGGCTCGTGCCTCGGGACTGCTGCTCGCCGGCGGGCCCGAGGGCAACGACCCCATCGCCGCCGACACCCACGGCACCGGTGAGCTGATCCAGATCGCGGTGGAGACGGGCGCGACCCGGATCATCGTGGGTCTGGGCGGCTCGGCCACCACCGACGGCGGTCTCGGTGCGCTGCGGGCGCTCCACCCCCACCAGCGGCTCCGCGCCGTCGAGCTGCTCGTGGCCTGCGACGTGCGCACCCCGTTCCTCGACGCCGCCGACGTGTTCGGGCCGCAGAAGGGCGCCAGCCGGGCGCAGGTACGGCTGCTCGCCAACCGGTTGCGTCGCCTCGCCGATGTGTACCGGGAGGACCACGGGGTCGACGTGACGACCATCCCGGGCGCCGGTGCCGCGGGCGGACTGGCCGGCGGCCTCGCCGCCATCGGGGCGAAGCTGCTCGACGGGTTCGCGCTCGTGGCCGAGGAGCTCGAGCTGGATCAGGCCGTCGAGGGCGCCGACCTCGTCGTCACGGGCGAGGGCTTCCTCGACGACGCCTCGTTCGAGGGCAAGGTCGTCGGGGGTGTCGCCGAGATGGCGGCGTCGCTCGGCGTGCCGGCCGTGGCGGTTGTGGGCGAGGAGGTCCATGACGACGCGGTCCACGATGCCGCCCGGGCCGCGGGCATCACCGAGGTCGTGTCGCTGGTCGAGCGCTTCGGCCGGGAGCGGGCGATGACCGACACGGTGGCGTGCATCGAAGCTGCCGTCGTCGGCGTGCTGGCCGACCGGGCCTGAACCTCGTCAGTCGCGGCGGGCAGCGACCACGGCCCACACGACGGCCGCGATCACGCCGACGACCAGCAGGGTGCGCAGCACGGCGAGGATCGTGCCGACGACCCACCCGATGACCGTGAGGGCCACGAAGATCACCACGCCGGCGACCACGATGCGGGGCACGAGCCCGGCGCTCCACGACGGCGGTTCGGTGCGGTCGTCCATGAGGTGAGGGTAGGTGGCGGCAGCGGGGGCGCGCCGAGGGGGACACGGGCGGGGAGGGAGGGTCCGGTACCGTGCGGCGCGATGTGGGAGCGCTTCGCCGTCGCCGGCCGTGTGGCCTGGTCGCTCCTCGGGGTGGCCGCCGCCCTCGCGCTCCTCTTCTGGGTGGCGTGGCAGTTCCGGGTGGTGTTCCCGCCGCTCGTGCTGGCCGGCGCCATCGTCTTCCTGCTCAACCCGATCGTCACCGGGCTGCACCGGCGCGGCTTCCACCGGGCCGCAGGCACCGGTCTCAGCTACGTCATGTTCGTCGGCGTCCTCGTACTCCTCGGGTTCCTCGTGGCGCCGCTCGTGAGCACCCAGGCCGACGAGCTGGCCGAGCAGTGGCCCGAGCTGCGGGCCGACATGGAGACCTGGCTCGACGACCTCTCCCAGGACTCCAAGGACGGGAACTGGGTGGTCGAGATCCCGAACGTCGACGAGCTGCGGGACCAGTTCGGCAACGGGGGCGACACGGCACGCAACGACGAGTTCGACCGCATCGTGCAGCGCGCAGCCGACGCGCTCGAGGACGACGACCGTGCCGTGCTCGCCGCCGACCTCGACCGGGTCGCAGCCGACGCCCGCCAGCAGTTCCCGGAGGAAGGCGGGATCGGTGAGCAGCTGTCGCGCGTCCGCGAGATCGGCAGCCGGATCTTCGAGATCGGCCTCATCTTCGTCCTCGGCCCGATCATCGCCTTCTACCTGCTGGTCGATCTGCCCCACATCGGTGCGGTCAGCCGTCGCCTGGTGCCCAAGGGCGCGGAGGAGCAGGTCTTCCACGTCGCCCACCGGCTCAACGTCGCCATCGGTGGCTTCTTCCGTGGTCAGCTGGCCGTGGCCATCATCGTCGGGGTGATGGTGAGCGTCGGCCTGGCCATCATCGACCTGCCGTTCTGGCTCATCGTCGGCATGATCGCCGGCGCGTTCAACCTGGTGCCGCTGATCGGCCCGTGGGTGGGCGGGGTGCCCGGCGTCATCATCGCCCTCACCACCCGGGACCTGGGCACGGCGCTGTGGGTGGTGGCGATCATGGCCATCGCCCAGCAGATCGACAACCACTTCATCAGCCCGCTCGTGATGCAGCGAACCGTGAGCCTGCACCCGTCCGTGGTCATGCTGGCACTGCTCGCCGGCGGGAGCCTCGGTGGGTTCTTCGGCCTCATCCTCGCCGTCCCGATCACCGCCACGATCAAGGTCGTCGTCGGGCACCTGTGGGCCGTGTACGTCCTGGAGATCCCCGTCGCCGACGTCATCGCCCAGGACACCGGTCCACCGATCGGGGGCCACGGCGCCCTCGAGCCGCTCGACGACTACGTCAACGACGAGATCGCCGCCTCCCCCCAGGTGGAACGCCGCGACGTGCCCGAGAAGGCGGCCGACGAGGTGCCGGTGCCCGACGCAGGCGATCCGCGCGCATAGGCCACCGCCCCGGCGCCTCGGTGTGGTGGACGTCGCCCGCCGTGCTCCTGGGGTCGTCTCGCCTGTCGACTGGGCTCAGCGCGAGCGGCGCGCGTAGGTCTCCAGCTCCACCAGCGGCGGCAGCTCGTCGTGCTCCAGCGCCAGCGGCGCCAGTCCGGG
>CAZCJT010000460.1:0-2779 GCA_964498565.1 uncultured Acidimicrobiaceae bacterium | reverse complement strand
CACGACGAGCACGATGCCCACGGCCGCCACCCACAGGCCGAGCGGATCGACCGACGCATTCACCCACACGAATGCACCGAGGACCACGACATCGAGGAAGATCGCACCGACCACGATGGCGCGGCGGTGCTCGACGCGATCACGCAGGTGCCGCAGCAGCCCCCAGTGGATGGCGATGTCCATGATCAGGTAGTAGATGGCACCCAGCGCGGCGATCCGACGCAGGTCCAGCGTCGCCGCCAGAGCGATGGCGAAGACCACGGTGTACACGGTGGTGTGGGTCCGCACCGTGCCAGGCATGCCGAGATGCCGGTGCGGGACCTGGGTCATGCGCGTCAGCATCGCCAGCATCCGCGACGCCGCGAAGATGCTGGCCATGACTCCCGAGGCCGTCGCCACGAGGGCCAGTGCGACGGTGAAGCTCACCCCACCGTCACCGAACGCGGGACGAGCTGCCTCGGCCAGCGAGTAGTCCTCGGCGGCCACGATCTCGGCCACATCGAGGTTTCCCGCTACCGCAGTGGCGATGGCCAGGTAGACCACGGTGCAGATCGCCAGCGCGATCAGGATCGCCCGTCCTGTGTTGCGGTGCGGGTCCACGACCTCGCCGCCGCTGTTGGTGATCGTGGTGAACCCCTTGTAGGCGAGGATCGCGAGCGCGACGGCGGCCAGGAAGCCCTCCGGCGACGCCGTGTACTCGCCCCCGGCGCCGCTGGTGAACTCGGCCGCCGACGCGAACCAGAGCCCCGCGACTGCGAACGCACCGAGGCCGACGATCTTGACCGCCGCCATGGCCCGCTGCGCGGCCTGCATCGCCCGGTTGCCTGCGACGTTCACGCCGAACGCGGCGACGAGCAACGCGACCGCGAACGCAGGCACCCAGAACGACACCGGCTCGAGATCGACGACCTGGAGCAGGTACGAGCCGAACGTCCTCGCCACGAGCGCCTCGTTGATCACCATCGACACGTACATGAAGATGGCGAACACCCCCGTCGCCGTCCCGGGTCCGTACTCCTCACGCAGGAACATGGCGACCCCACCCGAGGACGGGAACGCATTGGACAGCTTCACGTACGAATACGCGCTCGCAGCCACCACCCCGGCTGCCGCCAGGAAGGCCAGCGGGAACCAGTCGCCCGCCAGCCGGGCTGTCTGCCCGGTCAGCGCGAAGATCCCGGCCCCGATCATCACCCCGGTGCCGAGGGCGACCGCCCCCGACAACGTCAGACTCCCGGGTACATCCTCCGGGGCGCTGTCGTCAGCGGCGGTCATCTGGTCCACGATCGAATCTCCTCCGAGCACACTTGCGGTCAGACAGGGCGGTCGTCCGTGTGCTTAGGAGCCGAGCGGATAGGCGTCACGAGGGTGCTGGGCTCCATCGGTTCCGGTAGTCGATGAGCCGTCCGATGATGAGGACGGCGGTGGCCAGGCGGAGGGCAGCGTGGCGGTGGCGTTCACGGCGGTCGGTGCTGCGGCGGAGCTGGCCGTAGTTCGACCACCACGTGTTGGTGGCCTCCACGATCCAGCGCAGCCCGAGCGTGAGGCGGTGCGGCTCTCCCGGCTTGGGCTTGGTGCCTCGTTTCTGGATGTCGAGATCGGTCAGCCCTCGCGCTTCGAGCCGGGCCCGCACGACCGGGTAGTCATAGCCCCGGTCGAGGGACAGGGTGCCGATGTCGACGAGCAGTCCGGTGGCTTCGATGGCGTCGATGGTGGGGTCGAGCAGGACCAGGTCGTTGCGGTTCGCTCCGTTGATCGCGACACCGATCGGGATGCCGGCACCGTCGCTGGCCACGGACCACTTCCATCCCAACTTCCCACGATCCACTGGGCTCTTGCCCGTTCCCTCACCCCCGCAGGGCGCCTTGTGGATCGACCCGTCAAGGGCGACGACGTCGAGGTCCAGCTGAATGATCCGGTCATAGCCGGCGAGCGCTTCGTCGGCGAGTGCGTCGAACACGCCGGCGGCGATCCACTCGTCACGCCGGGCTCGAAGCGTGGTGTCGGAGACCTCGAAGCCCAGGATCGCTTCGATGTCGACCCACGACGAACCGGTCACCAGCCGAATCAGGATCCCGCGAAAGCAGACCTCGTCGGACACGCGTGGACGGTGACAACCGAGGGGATGCGACACGTCCGGAGGCGGCAGCAGCGGTTCGATCGTCTCCCAGATCACCCGTCCCACCTCTGGGTCCATGGCCCGTGTCATGCTCGCGAGTGCCTCCGCTGGTCGTTGGGATGTGAGCGCACTCGCATCCAACGCGAGACACACCAACGACCGGTGGATGGTCACCTATCCGCGCGGCTCCTTAGTGACCGCCGCCCTCGCTTGGATGCCCTCAAGGTCTTCTGGCTCGCTGCGATGCTACGACAACGCGTCGTAGCTTCATCGTTAGACTGCGTACGACAGCCTCTGATCGGAGAACAGCCAGATGACGTTCATCGTCGCAGCAGGACTCATGGTGGTGTGCGCAGGAGGCATCGGCCGGCTCCTCGAGGGGCACGGGCGCATGTCGGCGATCGCCGGACGTGCCCTGCTCGACGCCGGCTACACCGATGTCGCCCTCCTGCAAGGGGGCACCGACGCGTGGGAACGGGCCGGGCTCTCGCGGCGCGACCGATGACGGCGACTGGCACCCACCGGTCGCTGCACCACCACCCCCCGCTCACCCCGGCGGGTGTGCTGCTGCGGGGTCGGTGGGCGACGCCGCTGGTCGCACTAGCCCTTCCAGGCCGGGGTTCGAGGTGACAGATGGGACCTGTGGTTGATGGTCATGCT
>CAZCJT010000459.1:0-2780 GCA_964498565.1 uncultured Acidimicrobiaceae bacterium | reverse complement strand
GCGGCCGCCCCATCGAGCTCGAGCCGGTCGGGTGAGCCCGGTCGAGCCCCACCATGAGCGCAGCTTCCGCCCGGCCACCGCGCCCGACGTGGCCACATCGGGCTGGGACCCCGTGCGCTTCGGTGTGATCGGGGCGTCGTCGATGGTCGCCCGGGCGGCCGTGGTGCCGGCCATCGAGGCCACGCCGAAGGCCGAGCTGGTGGCATCGGCCTCACTCGGCGCCGGCGAGGACTACGCCGACGTGCTGGCCGACCCGGCGGTCGAGGCCGTCTACGTGCCGCTCCCCAACGGCATGCACCGCGAGTGGGTCGAGCGCTGTGCCGAGGCCGGGAAGCACGTGCTGTGCGAGAAGCCGCTGGCGCTGACCGCCGCCGATGCCCGCGCCATGGCCGACGCCTGCGCGGCGAACGGCGTGGTCCTCCTCGAGGCCTACATGACCCCCTACCACCCCCGTTCGGTGGCCGTGCGCGACCTCGTGGCCGCTGGCCGGCTCGGGCGGGTGGTGTCGATCCGGACCGTGTTCACGTTCCCCCACGAGGTCCCCACGGACCACCGGTGGGACCCCACCCTCGGCGGGGGCGCGCTGGCCGATCTCGGCGTCTACGTCCTGACCCCCCTGTTCGACCTGGCGGCTGCCGCCGGGCAGGACGTCCCGGCCTCGGTGACCGGCCACGCCGTCGTGACCGCGCCCGACGCCACCGGGCGGTGCGTCGACGTCACCTCGGCCGGCGAGGTCCGGTTCCCCGATGGTCTGACCGCCACCTTCGAGTGCTCCTTCGACGCCCCCGAGGCCCAGGTGCTCGAGATCACCGGGACCCTCGGTCGGGTGCGGGTGGAGCACGCCTTCACCCCCGACGCGAGCGATGCGGAGCTGGCGATCCAGCGCCGTGACGGGACCACCGACGTCGTCACCGGGCTCGGCGGCGACTGCTACCGGGGCATGGTCGACGACTTCTGCGCCGTCGTCCGCGGGTTGGCCCCGTCGAAGCGACCGCCGGAGGTGTCGGTGGCGTTCGCCGACCTGTGCGACCGGCTCCGGGCGTCGAGGCGATGACGGTGGCGCTCCGAGCTCCCGACGCCGTCGAGCACGTCCCGGTGGACGACGGCGTGTCGCTGCACGTCCGCCGCTGGACCGGCGGCCGACGCCGACCGGTGCTGCTCGTGCACGGCCTCGCGTCGAACGCCCGACTGTGGGACGGCGTCGCCCACCACCTCCACGCCACCGGCCACCCGGTCGCCGCCGTCGATCAGCGGGGTCACGGCCTGTCGTCCAAGCCCGACGACGGCTACGACATGGGTCGGGTCGTGCAGGACCTGCGGAACCTGCTGGGCCACCTCGCCGAGGGCCAGGGCTGGGACCGACCCGTGGTCGCCGGCCAGAGCTGGGGTGGCAACGTCGTCGTCGAGCTGGCAGCGACGCACCCCGGCCTCACCGCCGGCGTGGTCGGCGTCGACGGCGGCACCATCGAGCTCGCCGAGCGCTTCGCCTCCTGGGAGGACTGTGCCGAACAGCTGCGCCCACCGGTGATGGTCGGGACGGCGTTCGCCGACCTGGAGCGGATGCTGCGGCGGTCCCACCCCGACTGGCCCGAGGCCGGGATCCAGGGGATGCTCGCCTGCTTCGAGGTGCGTGAGGACGCCACGGTCGCCCCGTGGCTCACCCTCGACCGCCACCTGCTCGTGCTGCGTGGCCTGTGGGAGCACCGGCCGTCCGAGCGGTGGGCCCACATCGAGGATGCCGTGCTGCTGCTCGGCGCCGAGCCCGACCCCGGGCCGGCACCCGGTCCGCGTGGCTGGCACGATGCCGAGGTCGCCGCCCACGACGCCGCCGTCGACGCGCTCGCTGACGGACGGGTCGTGTGGATGCGCGGCGACCACGATCTGCATGCCCAGCACCCGGAGCGGGTGGCCGATGTGCTGACCCGCTTCGCCGACGAGATCGAGACCTGACCGTGCCCCGCTTCCTCACCGTCATGGGCTCGGGCGAGACCGCCCCCACCATGATCAAGGTCCACCGCCGCCTCATGGAGGCCGTCGGTGCCAATGCGCCGGCCGACGCCGTGCTGCTGGACACGCCCTACGGTTTCCAGGAGAACGCCGGTGACATCTCCACCAAGGCCCAGGAGTACTTCCGGGCCTCGGTGGGGCACCCGATCACCGTCGCCACGTGGCGGGGGGCCGACGACGACACCGTGGCCCGGGAGCGGGCGCTGGCTGCCATCGCCGATGCCCGCTACGTCTTCGCCGGCCCGGGCAGCCCCACGTACGCGCTGGCCCAGTGGCGGGGGTCGCCTCTGCCCCAGCTGCTGGTCGACAAGGTCCGCAACGGCGGTGCGGTCACGTTCGCCTCGGCCGCCGCCCTCACCCTCGGTGTGGCGACCATCCCCGTCTACGAGGTGTACAAGGCCGGGGCGCCGCCGTCGTGGGCCCAGGGCCTCGACCTCCTCTCGGAGGCCGGGCTGCGGGTGGCCCTCGTCCCGCACTACGACAACGCCGAGGGCGGCCATCACGACACCCGCTTCTGCTACCTGGGCGAGCGGCGCCTCTCGATGCTGGAGCCCGAGCTGCCGGAGGGCGCCTGGGTGCTCGGGGTCGACGAGCACACGGCCCTGGTCCTCGACCTCGATGCGGGCACGGCCACCGTGGAGGGCAACGGCACGGTGACCATCCGACGGGACGGCGAATCCTCGGTGCTGCCGGCCGGCACCGAGGTCGGCCTGGACGAGCTCCGGCCCGGCACCGGGGTGGCGAGCCCGGCACCGCCTCGCGCCGCCGCGCCG
>CAZCJT010000458.1:0-2793 GCA_964498565.1 uncultured Acidimicrobiaceae bacterium | reverse complement strand
CCCTGTGCCACAGCAACCGACTGCTCGATCTGGTCCTGCCGTGGACCGCCCCGGCGTTGAGGACGACGTTCTGGGCATCTCGGAACGTCGGGCATCCCGGAGCGTTTCATGCGCCACGACGCACGACTCGGTGAACTTCACACGACATGTGGGACAGGTCCGCGGCCCTCGCGCGCGGCGCCCGGTACCGTTCGCGGATGGCGTCGCTCGACAGCCTCGAAGTCTCGAAGGAGTCGCCCGTGCATAGCCGGTCCCCGCTCGATCTCGTCCATCGCGTGTCAGGCTTCGCGTCATCGGCCTCAGAAGCTCTCGTGCCTCGCCCGATCCGGGACATCGTCGACCGGACGCTGCTCGACGCGGCATGCCTCAGCCGGGGCGGGGTCCTCCCGGTCGCGAACCGGCTGGGCGTCGATCCGCCTGCCGTAGCGGCTTGGCGCGCCCTGGGCATCCCGCCCGAGTTCCGCTCCCGCCTGGCAACGGTGGCGGTCGTGCCCGATCTGCCCGGCCGTAGCGCCGCCTGAGCCGACGCCTCAGATCTGGGGGCGACTCGACCACGTACGAGCGTGAGCTGTTCGGTCGAGACTGGATCGACGCTGACGGAGACGGATGCGACACCCGATGCGAAGTGCTCGCCGAGGAACGCCGCACTGACCTGTTCGGCCTCCCAGCGGGCGGCTGGCGTACGCCACCGCACTGTTGGACATCCCGTTGCCGTGGACGAAGATGCGCCAGGTCTACGCCCTGCTCGGACTCGTGAAGAAGTGGGGACCCCACCGCGTCAACGCTGCATGTGAGCGCGCCCTCGACGCCGAAGCCATCAACGTCGGCCTGATCGGCCGAATGCTCGAACGAGGCACCGAGACCACCGACGGCACACCGGTCCAACAGGGCCTGCCCGGCACAGTCGTCACCCCGCGCTTCGCGAGAGGTGACAGCGACTTCGCTGTCCGCGCCGGCGAGGAGGTAGCCGGATGAGCACCCCGACCGTCACCCCAGAGCTCAAGGCGCTGCTGCGCCGAGTCAAGCTCGGCCGCTGCCTCGACGGAGGCGCTGGTCACGTAGCCAGGCGGCGTACGAGTCGCGCCGCTCGATCCGCCGACCGATGAAGATACCGAGAGCGACGACACCACTGGCCAGCCATGGGGTGAGCTGTTCGATCAGGCTCTGACCCATTGCGGCAGGCTGGCACGCCTGACGCTACGGTCGCCGGACGAGGGACGGCACCCGCCGCCGTGCCGCGACCAGGTTCCCGCCGAACCGGTCGAAACGAAGGCCCTGCCCGCCGCGGGGCCCTTCGTCGCGCCCTCAGCGCAGTTCGTGCTCGCGCAACGCGGTCACCACGGGCCCAGAGGCGACTGCGGCACGTGGGTACGATCGAGTCATGGCGGTGGTTTGCCCGTGCGGGTGCGGGAAGCGGGTTCGGTTGACGCGGCGCGGGTACGCCGCTCGGTACAAGACCATGGGCGCCGCCATGGACGCGGCCCGAGCCGTCGCCGGAGACGTACTAGACGGCCCTCTACCCGACCCGATCGCCGAGGAGCTCGCGCTCGCGCACCGGGTGTACGACTCGGTGCGCACACAGCTGCTCGCACATGTCCACGGAGAAGCACGACCCGGCAGCCACGACGACGGCGCCACGTTGAACAAGGTCAGCTCGGCGTTGCTGACCGCGCTTCCTGGGCTCGCCGCCCGTGCCGCATCGCACGACAGGGCCCGACGACGGGAGGAGGCACCGGCTGCCAGCTACGTCGGCTCGTACCGGGAAATGGGCACCCAGGAGATCCTGCTGGGCACGACCGTGTCCGGAGCGATCCGGGTGGCGCTCGGCAACGTTCGTCATCGGCGGGTGCCGGTGCCCACGACATCGCTGGTCGTGTCCGCCGCGGCCGGGCTGCTCGCCGGACTCGACGGTGACCACGCCGACGCGGTCATCGGCCAGCTCCGCGCCTGCCTCGACGGTGTGGAGCTCGCCGCAGACGACGTCGCCCTCCTCAACCA
This sequence comes from uncultured Acidimicrobiaceae bacterium, assembly GCA_964498565.1. Taxonomy (GTDB): domain Bacteria; phylum Actinomycetota; class Acidimicrobiia; order Acidimicrobiales; family Salinilacustritrichaceae; genus Salinilacustrithrix. The sequence continues at coordinate 795 of CAZCJT010000458.1, read as the reverse complement.
CCAGGACGTGGAGGTCGTGCGCGATCGGATCGTCGACCGGGTCGCCGGCGAGGTGATCGTCGAGACCGGCAACGGGCCCGAGCCCGGCGGTCCCACCGATCCCGGCGGCGACTACGTGTTCGGCTCCGTCCTCGATGCCGACGGCAACTACGCCCGGTCGCTTGCCGACTGGGCCGACATCGAACTCGACGAGGTACCGGCGAGCGCTGCGGGCCGCTACGTCGGCGCGGTGTGGGTTGCTGCCCTGTCGAAGACGACCGAGCAGCGTCCGCCGCTCCCGCCGCTCAAGCTCACGCACCTGCCGACGGACCCCGATGAGTTGGGTGGCCACGCCACGACCTTCGCCTACCTGACGCTCGAACCGGTCCTGTGGTGCCAGAACCTGCGGGCCCTCGCCGCGTTCTGCGACACGTTCCATCCCGGCTTGTCGCCGCGTGAGCACCTCGCGGGGTTGTACCCGCTGGTCCAGCCTGCCGCCGCCGATCTCACGGAGGGGTTCGACGCTGCTCGCCGCTCGTGAGAGCGCGAGGAGCGGTCTTTGGCACGCAGCGACGCATGGATTGGCAGCGAAGGGCGGGCTCAACGAAGTGGGGCGACGGCCGTCGGTGTCCAAGAGCCGTGGTACTGAGTTGCCGGCCGGCGCTGTGTGGGAGGTCCTGGCTGGACTGCTGACCGTTGTGACCGTCTTCGGGGTCATCCTGGTGGTGCTCATCGTCTGGGTCGGACGAAGGCTCGGTTGTTCGACACGCCCTTCGGCGGGCCTGACGACCCTCGGGACTTCTGCCCGTGCGGATG
>CAZCJT010000457.1:0-2793 GCA_964498565.1 uncultured Acidimicrobiaceae bacterium | reverse complement strand
CCATGAAGCCGATGGCGGCACCGGAGAAGACGATGAACTCGTAGCCGAAGATCGGCTTGCGCGAGAACACCGGGATGGTCTCCGACACGATGCCGAAGGCCGGCAGGATCATGATGTACACCTCGGGGTGCCCGAAGATCCAGAACAGGTGCTCCCACAGCAGCGGATCGGCTCCAGCTGACACGTCGAAGAAGTTGGCGTCGAAGAGCCGGTCGAAGGTCAGCAGGAACAGGGCCACCGAGATCACCGGCATGGCGAAGAGCATGAGGAACTGCGTCACCAGCGACATCCAGGTGAACACGGGCATCTTCATGAGCGTCATCCCCGGCGCCCGCATGTTGAGGATGGTGGCGATCAGGTTGATCGCACCGACCAGGGACGCGATGCCGGTGATCTGGAGGCCGATGGCATAGAAGTCCATGCCGTGGCTCGGGCTGAAGATGACCGAGGTGTTGGGGGCGTAGGCGAACCAGCCACCGTCGGCGGCGCCGCCGCCGAGGAACCACGAGCTGTTGAAGAACACGCCACCGAAGAGGAAGCACCAGAACGAGAAGGCGTTCAGGCGGGGGAACGCCACGTCCCGGGCGCCGATCTGGAGCGGCACGAGGAAGTTGGCGAAGGCCGCACCGATGGGCATGACGACGAGAAAGATCATCGTCACGCCGTGCATGGTGAACAGCTGGTTGTAGAGGTCCGCGGAGACGATCTCCTGCTCCGGCGCCGCCAGCTGTGTCCGGATGATCAGGGCCTCGATGCCACCGATCAAGAAGAAGAACAGCGCGGCGGCGCCGTACATGATGCCGATGCGCTTGTGATCGACCGTGAAGAGCCACGAACGCCACCCCGTGTCGCCCCGGGGTCGCTGGAACACACCGAGCGCGTCGTCAGGAGACGCATGGCTGGGGCCAGCCTCGAGGGCGAGGCGGTCGGTCTCGGTGCTCGGTCGTTCGACGATCGCCATGGCTGCTCACTCGGGGCCGGGGAGCCTCAGCTCCGCTGGAACTCGACGTGCGGGTGGTCCGCCGCCGCCAACGTCGTACACACTGTCTCAGCTGTGACCGCTGGCGCCAAGCGGGTGCATTTCGCGGGAGTTCTGTAGCGCTGGCGTTGGCGCAGGTGGCGTCCAAGGTTTTCGGAATGTGGTCTGGCAACGTCCCTGATGGACGTCGGCGGCCAACTCGTGACGACGGCGAACGGGGGCGAACCGCCGGCCGGTCGTGGCAAGGGTTATGACGCCGAACAGGATGCAGTTCCGGAGCCTGATCCAGCGCGGTACTCGCGTGCGCGAGCCCTTCGGGAAGATGGCGAATCTTCGGTGTCTCATGCGACGTCCGGGTTCGATGCCAGGTGGCTGCCCATCGAAGCCGGGACCGGCCGCAATTGTGATATCTTCACATCCATGAAGATGTCGAGCCAAGTGGCCCCGGCCGCTGACGAGTGCCTTGTCCGGTGTGTAGAGCCGACCCGGGTTGCGAAGACGAAAGAGCGGCTGATCGACGTCGACGTCGCCGAGGAACAAGCCGAGATCTTCAAGCTGCTCGGCGAACCCGGCCGCCTGCGGATGCTCCACGCCCTTGCCGACGCCGGCGAGCTCTGCGTGTGCGACCTCGCCGCAACCATCGACGGGACCGAGACCGCCGTGTCGCATGCCATGCGCCTGCTCCGTGCTGCCGGCGTCGTGCGGAACCGGCGAGACGGGCGGATGGTGTACTACCGCCTCGCCGACGACCGTGTCCGCGCCCTGCTCGAGCTGGCCCAGCCTGCGGTGACCGGCCGGTGACCGACACCACGATCGCGTTCCTCGACCTGACCCGGTTCACGGCGCTCGCCGACGTGCACGGCGACGACCTAGCCCTCCACGTGCTCGACGCCTTCGTCGCTGCTGTCGACGCCGCCGTCCAGGGTCGAGGCCGGATCGTGAAAACGATGGGTGACGGGGCGCTCCTCCAGTTGAACGGGCCCGACGACGCAGTCCTCGTGGCCGACCAGGTAAGCCGGAACCTCCACGGGAGCGCCGGCATGCCTGAGCTCACCGCCGGTGTCGCCACCGGCCCGGTCGTCGGGCGCGACGGCGACGTCTTCGGCACCACCGTCAACCTCGCTTCCCGCCTGGCCGGGCTCGCCGCCCCCGGCGAGCTCCTCGCCACCCACGCCGCGGCCCGAGCTGCCGCCGACGCTGGCTGGCAGGTCGAACCGCTCGGCCTCACAGCGATCCGAGGGTTGCACGACCCGGTGTGTGTCCACAGGCTGGTCCTCTGTCCGGCGCAGGCCTGTGTCACCGACCCGGTCTGTGGGATGCGGATTGTCCCCGGTGCGGCCACGCCCAGCGACGTCATCGACGGCCGACGCCTGTGGTTTTGCAGTCCGACCTGCCTCGAGCGGCTCCGGTCCGCACCCGAGCGCTACCGGGGCGAAGACGTGATCACCCGTGGCTGATGCTTGCTGCGGTGGAGACACCGTGATGGACGAACAGGAAGACGCCGTCTCGTTCTGGCAGCTCCGTGACGTCCGCCTTGCCGCCGTGTCGGGAGTGTTCCTCGCTGTCGGGCTCGCCGTCACGGCCTTCGGCGCCGGTGGCGTCGCCGCCGTCGCCTTCGTCGGAGGCCTCGTCGCCGGTGGTGCCACGTTCGTGCCAAGCAGCCTGCGTCGTCTGGTCCATCGCCAGCTAGGTGTGGGGACCCTCATGACGATCGCTGCGATCGGTGCGGTCGCCCTGGGCGAGCTCGGGGAGGCTGCGTCGTTGGCGTTCCTGTTCTCGATCTCCGAAGCGCTCGAGGACTACGCCATGGACCG
>CAZCJT010000456.1:0-2797 GCA_964498565.1 uncultured Acidimicrobiaceae bacterium | reverse complement strand
TGGCCCGCTCGCTGCTCGATGCCGCCGTGGGGCGCACCCCGGACGACGTCCTCGCCCGCATCGACGCCTGCCGGCGCCACACACCCCTCGCCGTGGGCGCGCTGGTGGAGGTGCTCGAACAGCACCGAGGCAGGGGCCGACCGGGGATCACCAGCTTCCGCGCCGCCCTCCTGGCGCTGCGGGCAGAGGTGGCCGACTCGGAGTTCGAGCGCCTCGTCGTGCGGGACCTGACCGCGGCAGGGCTGCCGGCACCACGACTGCACCACGTCGTGCGGCCGCCCGGCCGAGGCCCGATAGAGCTCGACGTCGACTGGCCCGGGTTGCTCCTCGACGTCGAGCTCGACGGCCACGACCACGCCGACCGCGCCCGCACGATGCGACGGGATCGGGCCCGAGACCGCGCACTGCAGGCGCTCGGCTACGTCGTCGCTCGCTACACCTGGGACGACTACGTGACCGACCGGGCCGGGATGATCGATGAGATCGCTGCGTTCCTCGGCACGGCCCGACGGGCGGCGGCGTGAACCGCGGCTCTCCAGTTGCGCTGGCGCTCCGCGAGACGCCCGGAACGAGCCGGCGCGGGACGGGCGCTGGGGCGTTGCGCCGGCGCACCGCGACACGCCCGGAACGGCCAGTCGGCGAATCGGTGCGATGGAGCGGCGCCGGCGCACCGTGCGGTGCCCGTTTGCATGGCCGACGGCGGCCGGTAGACCGGGTGCGTGCCATCCAACGACCTCCTCCACGTCGAGACCTACGGCGGCGCCGGCGGCCGGCCGGTGCTCGCCGTCCACGGTGTCACCGGCTTCGGCGCCCGCTTCCAGCGCACCGCCGCCCTCATCCCGGAGCGGCACTGGATCTGCCCCGACCTGCGAGGGCACGGGAGGTCGACGACCGCCCCCCGTGGCGGACCGAGGACCACGTGGCCGACCTCGTCGCCGTCCTCGACGCTCACGACGTGGAGCGGGCCGACGTCGTGGCCCACTCCTTCGGCGGCCACCTGGCGCTGCACCTCCTCGCCATGGCCCCCGAACGCGTCGACAAGGTCGTCCTGCTGGACCCGGCCTCGCTCCTCGACCCCGTGCGGGCCGAGCAGGGCGCCCTCTCCTACGCCCGGGATCCCGGGTGGGAGACCGAGGAGGAGGCCCGGGCCGAGATCACTTCATGGTTCCCGAACGAGGGCTCGCAGCCCGACCTCGAGCCCGAGCTCGACCTGAACCTGGTCCACGCCGAGGACGGCAGGTGGCGGATGCGGTTCTCGCCCGTCGTGGTGGCAGCCGCGTACGGCGAGATGTGCCGGCCGCTGCCACCGCTCCCCCAGCGCAACGTCCTGCTCGTCGAGGCCGACCCGCAGCACACCTCGGTCAACGACGCACTGCGCACCTCGCTCCAGACGACCTTCGGCGACCGCCTGCAGCGCACGGTGGTCCCGAATGCCACGCACGTGCTGTTCCGGACCGAGCTGGAGGGCACCGCTGCCGCACTGCGCCCGTTCCTCGCCGACTGACTGCTACACCCGCACTGCCAGTTCGCCGAGATCGGAACTGGCAGTCGCTGTGTTGCACCCGGTTCAGCGGCCGAACATGCGCAGGAACGTGTCCTTGTCCTTGGGCTGGAACACCATGTTGAACCGCCGGACCTCCTCCATCGGGGCGGACGGCTCGGGCGAGTACAGGTGGCCCGGGAAGAGCGTGGCGTCGTCGGGGACCTTGGCCAACTTCTGGGTGAGGGACTCGTAGAGCAGGCCGGCGTCACCCCCGGGCAGGTCGGTGCGGCCGCACCCCTCGAGGAAGAGCGTGTCGCCGGCGACCAGTCGGTTGTCGACGAGGAAGCACTGGCTCCCCGGCGTGTGGCCCGGCGTGTGGATGAGCTCGATGGGGATCTCGCCCACCATCACGGTGTCACCGGAGACGTGAGTGACCAGGTCGGTGTCGCTGGCGCCCGTGACCCGCTGGACCCAGGGCTTCTCGTCCTCCTGGATGTGGATCGGCACCGGGGCGATGGCGAGCAGGTCGGCGACGCCCTGGATGGAGTGGCCCATCATGTCCCCGCCCACGTGGTCCGGGTGGTAGTGGGTGGCGAGGGCACCGGTGAGGCGCATGCCGTCCTCGGCGAGCAGGTCGACCAGTCCCTGCACGTCGTACGCCGGGTCGATCGCCACGGCCTCGCCCGTCTCGCGGTCACCGACCAGGTAGACGAAGTTCACCATCTGCCGGGCGATCATGTCCCCCTGGGCGAAGTCACGCCCGGCGAGCAGCTGACGGAAGTACAGGCGATCCTCGGACATGGCGATGCAGCCTACGGTCGCGACCGATCGAGCTCGGGTCCGGGCTCAGCCGCCCCAGAAGTTCTGCGTCACCCACAGCTGACCGCCGGGGTCGGTCAGGCAGCCGACCGTGACGTGGCTGTAGGCGCCCGACTCGATGTTGGCCCGGTGGCCGGGCGAGTTCATGAACGCCTGGAACAGCGAGCCCTGCTCGTACCCCCGTCCCACGTTCTCGCCGGCCGTGCGGTAGTCGCGGTGGCGCAGGATCTGATCGCCGTAGTTCGGGTTGTGCCTCAGGGTCTGCGTGCTCGACATCTCGTCGGACCAGTCGACGGCGATGTACTGGATCCCGGTGTCGAACTGGAGGCCACCCCGACCCACGTTGCGTCGGGCCGCGTTGATCTGGTCGTACATGTACTGCTCGCACCCGCTGTTGCGGGAGCCGGAGCGGGGGGCCGAGGGGGCGGGCGGCGGCGCCGTCGTGGGGGGAGGCGGCGGAGGCGGCGGTGCCTGGGTGGTCGGCGGGGGAGGGGG
>CAZCJT010000455.1:0-2797 GCA_964498565.1 uncultured Acidimicrobiaceae bacterium | reverse complement strand
GAGCCTTCGTTGGCTACGTCGAAGACACCCAGTTCAGGACTGAAGATAAGTGCCGTAGCGGGCGAGCGGGTCGAGGCGTCCCGAAACGAGTCGCTGAGCAGAGCGAGATCTAGCGTTCGGGTGTGCTTCGCTCTGGCCCAACTGGCTGGGTGAGGGGGCACCACCACGTTGCCCGCCGCCAGGCGCAGGCGACAGCGTCCGTGCAGCCGATTCGTCAGGCGCGCGCTGCCGGCGGCGCAGCGGTGGCTCCGAGGGCTCGCGCCTCCACTTTGGTGACGAATGGGGATGTCATGGCGCGGAGGAGCGCGCCGTAGTCGACGCCGAAGGTCATTTCGTCGCCTACGGATCCGCCTGCGTCGCCGATGTCGAGAACCAGGTGGTCGCTGCTCATCCCGAGCAGGGCGACGCTGTCGGGTAGGCGGAGCCCGTCTGGTTCGACGTCTTGGCGCCCGAGGGAGACGATCGCTTGCCGGACGGCGCCGGTGCCTCGTCGGGAGGCCTGTGTGCCGAAGGCGTTCTGAGCGAGCTCGCCCCAGGGTTGGGCAGGTTTCACCCGGATCTCGATGATCTCGGCAACCAGGGTGAAGGCGTCGGTGCGGAGGCCGTCGATGGGTCGGCGGTGTAGTGGTTCGGTACCGAGGAGGATCGATTCGCCGAGGCGCAGGTCGTTGATCCGACCAACGTCGTGTGTCGTCAACGCCCAGTCGAGGTTGGCGGAGTTGCCGCCTGAGACGATGGACATGCCGACGCTGCACGCTGCCTCGACTTGCTCGACGAGGACCGAGAGCTCGTCCATCTTCGCTTGGTCCGGTACGACCCCGCACTGGCATGCCAGGTTCGTTCCCAAACCGACGAGCGACAGGCCCTTGCGCCGGCCGACGGACCGGGCGAGCTCAACCACGTCAGCACTGGGCACGCCCTCGCGGAGGTCGCCCAGCTCGACCATGATCACGATGGCGTGGGTGGTGCCCTGTTCCAGGGCTGCGGCCGAGAGGCCGTCGAGGACCACACCTTCGGTATTCATGCTCGTGTCGGCGTGCCGCACGACCGATCGCACCTGGCTCAGCATCGGCGTTCGGATCAGGGTGAGCGCGCTGTCGATTTCGGCGGCTCGCAGCCGTCCCAGGTTCTCGACGCGGGAGTCGCCGAGGCCGGCTGCGCCCCCGCACAGGAGGGCCCTGGCCAGGCCGGGTGATCCGAGGCCGGCTTTGGTCACCCCGGTGACCCGGATGCCTCGAGGCGCCAGCCGGTCGACGAGGACTTTGGTGTTGTCCCGTATCGCTTCGAGATCGATCTCGAGGCGCGGGCTCGTCACCTCGTGCTCAGCGTGGGCACGGCCAGGAGTGTCGGAAACGCGTCGACGACCATGTCGACGAGGCGGTCGAGCGGCCTCGTCAGCGGATCTGTTGCCGGCACGCCGAGGGCGAGCTCGTACTGATCGATCGTGACGCTGATCTCATCATCGCTCATGTGCTCGTGGTTGATGGTCAGGCCGATGACCTTCGTGTCGACGAACGCTTCGATCATCTCGATCTCACTCTCGGCCGTGGGCATGGGCACCATCGGGAAGTCACCGAGCGTCTCGCGCTTGGGGGCGTGCTGCACGATCACTCCGTGCGGCCGGCTGCCTCGGAGGATGTGCGCCGACGTGATGTACGCGGGATGGCTGAGCGCACCCTGACCTTCCACGACGATGACGTCGGGGTCCTCGCCCTCGAACGCCGCGACTACCTGGTCCTCGACCTCACCGGAGCAGAACTGGGGGACGAGGGCATCGAGCGCCACGCCGTACCTGCCGCCCTGGATGATGGACGTCTGGCCGGTCCCGACCATGACGGCCTTGATCCCGCGGGCGTTGAGGGCCTGGACCAGCAGCGTCGCCGTGGTCCGCTTGCCGATGGCGCCGTCCGTTCCGAGCACGGCGACGCGCACACAGGTGACATCGAAGATCCGGCCGGAGAAGAGCTTCAGGTCCTTCTTCTCCTTGGGGCGCCGGACGTCGGTGATCGTCACGCCCGCCATCACGCTGGCCGCCACGAACTCCGCGTCGTCGTTGAGGAACTCATGGAGTCCGTTGATGACGTTCATCCCCCGAGCGATTCCGTCGAGCAGAACCACGCGTTGGGCAGGCGAGAGCAGCCCATCGGCGGGAGCGACCCCGCAAATCAGGTAGTCAGGGATGCATCCGGCGTGGGCGATGGCTTGGGCCAGGTCCGCCAGGACGGGGATCCCGTTGGCGGCGTCATCGAGGAATGCGCCGGCGTCCACTCCGGCACGGCCCCTGTCGATCACGCTGACGATGCGGTACTTCTCGGAGTACCGGACCAGACCGTTGGCGGTCTTGCCGTCCTGCTCACCGAACTGGCCCTCGCAGTAGACGACGGCTGTTGGGCGCGCGTCGGAAAGGGGTGCTGAGACGGCAAGCGGGGTCATGAATCTCCTCTGAAATCCCAGAGGAGACGTCGGGCTCGTTACCGGGACGATGTGTCCAACGGATCGGCAAGGCCCCTGCCCTGAGTGCCGGCGGTGTTACCGACAACAGAATTCTACCGGAGAGGACCCCGCCTCGGAGCTCGAGTCCCGCCGGACGCAGCCGAACCGTCGCTGCCATGCCGCGGCGGCGCACGGAGGCCGTGACCGCGCTGGTGTCGACCATCCCACATCTGCGGACATACGAGCATCGAGCGCGCAGAGGCTTGCTGACGCCTTCGCGCGGACATATTCACGCACGACATGCCCACAAGGTGCCGTTATCTTCAGCCGGCTTCGCGATAGGGCCGGTGACCAGGGTGTCGTC
>CAZCJT010000454.1:0-2800 GCA_964498565.1 uncultured Acidimicrobiaceae bacterium | reverse complement strand
CCGCAGCCGACCACCAGCACCAGACGCCCCGTGACGTCGACGTTGAGCAGCAGCGTCATGGCCGTGGGACCGTACCCGCACGTAGGGTCGGCCAGGCCGTCGGCTGCGACCCGCCAGCGGACCGCGACCACCACAAGGATCCCCATGCCCGAGCGCGACGCCGCCGACATCCCCACCGACGACCCCCGACCGAAGGAGCTGCAGCGGGCCGCATCGCTCGTGCTGGTGAACACCGGACCGGGCAAGGGTAAGACATCGGCGGCCATGGGCGTGGTGATGCGCGCCGTCGCACGCGACTGGCCCGTCGGCGTGGTGCAGTTCCTCAAGTCCGGGACGTGGCGCACCGGCGAGGAGAAGGTCTGCCGCCAGCTCGGCGTCGACTGGTGGGCCGAGGGCGAGGGCTTTACGTGGGACTCCGAGGACCTCACCGTCGACGAGGCCGTCGCCGCGGGGGCATGGGACCGGGCCCGCTCCCTCATCCATGCCGGGAATCACCGCCTGGTGGTGCTCGACGAGGTGACGTACCCGATCAACTGGGGCTGGATCGACATCGACGACGCCGTGCGGACCATCCAGGAGCGCCCCGAGCAGGTCAGCATCATCTGCACCGGCCGCAACGCCCCCCAGGCGCTGATCGACGTGGCCGACACCGTGTCGGAGATCGGCGAGGTCAAGCACGCGTACAAGGCCGGCATCCGCGCCAAGAAGGGCATCGACTTCTGACGCGACGTCACTTGCCGTCGCGGGGCCACCGGCGATGACCCGTTCCCTCATGGTGCTGGGCTGCACCTCCACCGCAGGCAAGAGCCTGGTGGTCACCGCGCTGTGCCGCTGGCTGGCCCGCCAGGGCGTCAACGTCGTCCCCTTCAAGGGCCAGAACATGTCGAACAACGCCCGGGTGGTCGCCGGCGGGGAGATCGGCGTGGCCCAGTGGCTGCAGGCCCGGGCGGCCGGCGTCGAGGCGTCGGTGGACATGAACCCGGTGCTGCTCAAGCCCGAAGCGGACACGCGGAGCCAGGTGGTGGTGGGCGGCGTCGCCCGGCCCGACCTGACGGCGATGCCGTGGCGGGAGCGGGGCCCGCACCTGTGGCCGGCCATGGAGGACGCCTACGAGCGACTTGCGGCCGCGCACGACGTGGTGCTGATCGAGGGCGCCGGCAGCCCGGCCGAGATCAACCTGCCCGACCTCGTGAACAAGCGGGTGCTCGCGCACACCGGCGCCGAGGCGCTGCTCGTCGTCGACATCGACCGCGGGGGCGCCTTCGCCCACCTCGTCGGGACGTGGAGTCTCGTGGATGACGCCACTCGCAGCCGGCTCGCCGGCTTCGTCCTCAACAAGTTCCGCGGCGATGCGTCGCTGCTCGAGCCGGCACCCTCGCAGGTCACCGAGCGGACCGGCATGGCGAACATGGGAGTGCTGCCGCTCGTGGACCACCAGCTGCCCGACGAGGAGGGCGGCACCATCCGCGCCCACCCCGTCGGCGACGCCCCGACCATCGCCATCGTCCGGTACCCGTACGCCTCGAACCTGGACGAGTGGCACCTGCTGCCGCACGCCGCGCACGTCCGCTGGGCGCACGTGCCCGCCGACCTCGACGGCGCCGACCTCGTGATTCTGCCCGGCTCCAAGCACGTGGCCGCCGACGCCACCTGGCTCCGCCAGCAGCGCCTCGACACCCGCATCGAGAGCGCGGTCGCCGCCGGCACGAGGGTGCTCGGAGTGTGCGGCGGCGCAATGCTGCTCGGCACCGACGTGGCCGACGCCCACGGCGTGGAGGGCGCCACCGCCGGGCTCGGCCTGCTGCCCCTGCGCACGGAGATGGCCCTCACCAAGACCACGAGCCCGTGGCGCGCCCGCCTCGACAAGCTGCCAGCACCGTGGGCGGACCTCACAGGCATCGACCTCGTCGGCTACGAGATCCGCAACGGTGTGATCACCGGCGAGTGCCGCCACGCCGCCGGCGTGTGGGGTCGGGGACCGGTCCTGGCGACCGCGGTGCACGGCCTGTTCGAGGACCCGGCAGCCGTACATGCGCTGACCAGCGTCACCCCGCCGCCGGTGCTCGACACCACGTTCGACCTGCTCGCCGACGCCGTCGAGCAGCACCTCGACACCGAGCTCATCCAGCGGCTGCTCGCCTGAACGACGTCAGCTCGACCTGCGGATGGTGCGAGCGAGCGACTCCGGATCCAGGTCGGACACATGCACGCAGCGGGCACCCATGGCCTCGGCCAGCCGGGCGGAGAGGCCCAGCCGGCTGCTGCCGGTCTCGCAGTCGAGCACCAGGGCCCCGATCCCGGCCCGCCGGATCGCAGCGGCGGCCTCGAGCGCCCGATCCAGCTCTTTGGGTGCGCCGTTGGCCCGTCCGTCGGTGAGCAGCACCACCAGCGCCTCGTCGTTCCCACCGGCGATCGCCCGGCCGACGACGCCCAGCGCCTCGGTCAGCCCGGCGGCGAGCGGTGTGGTGCCGCCCGTGGCCAGCTCGCCCAGCCGGTTTCGGGCTACCTCCACACTGCTCGTGGGGGAAAGCACCACCTCAGCGCCGTCGCCCCGGAACGTCACGAGCGCCACGCGGTCGCGGCGCTCGTAGGCATCGGTCAGAAGCCCGAGCGCCGTGCCCGACGCGGCGGCTGCGCGCTCGGGAGCGCCCATCGATCCGCTGAGGTCGAAGCACAGCACGATCGTCCGCGACACGGAACGCTCCCGGACGGCGCTGCGCAGGTCCGACCGCTCGACGCCCGCACGCGAGTCACGGGCCCGCCTGGCCGCCACCGAGCGCACGGTGGGGACGACAGCGAG
>CAZCJT010000453.1:0-2805 GCA_964498565.1 uncultured Acidimicrobiaceae bacterium | reverse complement strand
CCTCGCCGTGCCGGCGTGGAGGGCGCGCCGCCCCGACCACCGGGAGCGACGCCTGATCGCCCTGTCCGGGCTGTTGCTGGCCGCCCACTTCGCCGCCTGGGTGCCGTCGCTGTCGTACACGAGCGTGGCGTCGTCGGTCGCGCTGGTCGCCACCCAGCCGGTCTGGGCCGCGCTGATGGCACGCGCCCGAGGCGAGCACGTCCACCGCCAGGTCTGGATCGGCATCGGGATCGCGCTCGTGGGTGTCCTCGTCCTCTCCGGGGTGGACCTGTCCATCTCGCCGCGAGCCCTGTTCGGCGACCTGCTCGCCATGGTCGGCGGCGCCCTCGCCGCCGCCTACGTGACGGTCGGGTCCGAGGTCCGGCGCTCGGTCGGCACCGCCGCCTACACGACCGGTTGCTACGGCGTGGCATCGGTGTGCCTGCTGGTGGCGTGCCTCCTGTCGGGCCGCCCGCTGACCGGCTACGACACCACCACCTGGCTCGCCATCGTCGCCCTCGTGGTGGGTCCCCAGCTGCTCGGACACACCCTCGTGAACACGGTCCTGCGTTCGATCAGCGCCACCGCAGTGTCGGTCGCCATCCTGTTCGAGGTGGTCGGCGCGACGGTGCTCGCCGCCCTCTGGTTCGACGAGACGCCGCCCCCCGCCGCGATCCCCGCTGGACTCTTGATCTTCTCAGGCATCATCGTGGTGATCCGTGCCGGACGCCGCCGACCCGTCGAAGGAGCCCCTCTTGGCTGAACGTCCCTTCACCCCGCTCGTCGACCCGCCTGCCGGTGTCCCCGCCGAGTCCCCGCTCGTGTTCACCGTGCGGGGGGACCAGGTGCACCTCGCCGAGGTCGAGACGGTCGAACCCGACGAGCTGGGGGAGGGCCACGTCTACCTCGGGCGCCTCGGCGGCAGCGACTGCTGGGCCGTCGACGTCGACGGTGACGACGAGCCCGACGTCGTGCTCACCCCGCTGATGGCCCTGCACGCCAACGTGTCCGAAGCCGAGTGGCTCGTCGCCGGTCGGGCCGTCCAGCTCGTGCAGTGGCGCCGCACGCACCGCTTCTGCGGCAGCTGTGGCTCGCCGACCCAGCTGGTGCCCGGAGAGCGGGCGATGCGCTGCGGCGGCTGCCGCCTCATGGCCTTCCCGCGCTTGGCGCCGGCCGTCATCACGCTGGTCACCCGGGACGACGGCTCGGCCCTCCTGGCCCGCAACGCGGCGTGGCCGATGCCGATGTTCAGCTGCCTCGCCGGGTTCGTCGAGCCGGGGGAGACCCTCGAGCACGCCGTGGCCCGGGAGGTCGAGGAGGAGGTCGGGGTCGAGGTCGGCCGGGTGACCTACCAGGGCTCCCAGCCGTGGCCGTTCCCGCACTCGCTCATGATCGGCTTCCACGCCGAGTACCAGTCCGGCGAGATCGAGGTCGACGGCGTCGAGATCGCCGAGGCGGCCTGGTTCACCACCGACGACCTGCCGCCGATCCCACCCCGTCTGTCGATCGCGCGGAGCCTGATCGACGACTGGATCGCCGCGAACTGATCGCCGGCCGTCCCCGAAGTGACCGCGACACCCACGTCTGGCGCGCCTGCAGGCCCAGCCGACGACGAGCGACTGCTCACGCCGCTCTTCGCCCTGCTCATCGCGGCCGGCCTCTGCTACTTCCTGTCGATCTCCGCGCTTCTCCCGACGCTGCCGCTGTACATCGAGGACGAGCTGGGCGGCAGCGGGCTGGAGGTGGGCATCGTCATCGGCGCCTTCGCCGTCTCCGCCGCGCTGATCCGCCCGACGGTGGGTCGCCTCGGCGACGTCGTCGGTCGGCGAACCATGTCGCTGGTCGGTGCCGGCCTCGCCGCGGTCGCCGTGCTGCCGCTCGGCCTGGTGCGGGCGATCTGGTTCCTCGTGCTGCTGCGGCTCGTCGCCGGCCTGGGGGAGGCCTGCTTCTTCATCGGGGCGGCCACCGCGGCACAGGACCTGGCGCCCGACCACCGGCGAGGCGAGGCGGCCTCACTGTTCTCGGTCGCCATCTACTCCGGCCTCGCGTTCGGCCCCACCGTCGGCGAGGCGGTGTACACGCGCTGGGGGTCGGGTTCGACGTGGCTCTTCGCCGGCGGTAGCGCAGCCATCGCCTTCGTCCTCTCGTGGTTCATCCCCCGGGAGATGGGCCGGGCCGAGAACCCGCCGCCGCGCCGGGGGCTGCTGCACCCGGCGGCGATCCTGCCCGGGTCCGTGCTGCTGCTCGGCATCCTCGGGTTCACCGGCTACGCCGCGTTCCTGCCCCTCTACGTCGACCAGGTCGGCGCCGACAAGGCCGGGCCGTTCCTGCTCGTCTACGGCGTCATCGTCCTCGCCGTGCGGATCGTCGGCGCCCGCGTGCCCGACCGCCTCGGCCCGGTCCGCACGTCGTCGTACGCCCTGGTGTCCATCGCGGCCGGGGTCGGGACCGTGGGCGTCGTCCCGAACGTCACCGGCATCTGGATCGGCACCGTGCTCCTCGCCATCGGCATGTCGCTGCTGTTCCCGGCCCTGTTCACGCTGGCCGTGAACGGCGCGCCGGCCGAGGAGCGCAGCCACGCCGTGGGCACCTTCTCGCTGTTCTTCGACCTGTCCCAGGGTCTCGGCGCGCCGGCGCTCGGCCTCGCCGTGACGGTGTTCGGCACGGAGCGGGCGGCGTTCCTGCTCGGCGCGCTCGTCGCCATCGCCGGCCTGGTCCTGGCTAACACCCGCCTGCGCGCTGCCGTCCCCGTCAGGGCAGGGTCGAGCTGAAGGCGAGGGCCACCGCGGCGGCGGTGGCCACGTTGAGGGAGTCGACGCCGGGCGC
>CAZCJT010000452.1:0-2812 GCA_964498565.1 uncultured Acidimicrobiaceae bacterium | reverse complement strand
GTAGCGGCTACGGCACCACGCCAGCCGGGAGCTGCGCCGGGTCCACCGGGCCGTCGACGACCAGCACCGTGAAGTGCTCGGTCTCGACGCGTCGGGATGGCGGATCGAGCACCCGCTCGAGGGCCAGGAGCTCCCGCGCGTCGCGCGTGCGGAAGATGAACGCCGGGGTGGCGTCGGCGAGGGCTGTGGCGCGGAGGTCGTCGCCCCTGGGCGACCCCCACGACGCAGCCTCGAGCCAGCCGCCCGACGCGAAGCCGAGCCGGTAGGAGACCCAGTACTCGCCCCACGCGGTGTCGATGCCGGCGGCGCGCAGCGCGGCCAGGTCTGCCGCGAGGTGACGGGGGCGCTCGGGGCCCATCGGCTGGACCACCACGAAGGAGAGGATGGCGCTGACCGCGGCGAGGACGACCACGGCGGAGGAGTGCCGGATGAGCCAGGCGATGACGACGGCGAGGAACGGGACGACGAACACCGCGTAGCGACCCTCGCCGACGAAGCCCGCGCCGGGGAACCACGCGTAGATGAACGGGAACGCGGCCAGCCCGAGGAGCGGGAGCGCCGGCCGCTTCCGTCGCCGCACCACGGCCACCACGAGCAACACGGCGACCGCGAGGTACCCGATGGGAGCGAGATCTTCGACGAGCCAGTGCTGGCTGATCGGGTAGCGCAGGTTCATGACCATCGGCACGGAACGCCACAGCACGAGGCCCATGGCGTCGAGGTAGCCGGTGTCGCCGCCCTGCTCCGGGCGCTGGAGGGAGAGCCAGTCGTTCTCGACGTTGTGCCAGAGCCAGGGGAGGGCGCCGAGGAACGCGGCGGGCACGGCGGCCACCAGCCAGCGGAGCCCGGCGGGTCGGTGGAGCAGCAACCACGCGCAGGCGGGGACGGCGAAGTACAAGACGTTGGGTGAGGTCCAGAACCCGAGTCCGGCGACCAGCCCGAACGCGGTGCCGTCGAGCCACGGCCACCAGCGAGCAGCCCGGCCCTCGGGTCCGGCGACCAGACGCTGCGCCGAGAGGAGCAGGGCCAGGCCGAGGGAGAGCGACACCCAGTAGAAGCCGCGCTCCTTGGTGGACCACCAGACGTAGGAGCCGGGTGCGACCCAGCACAGCAGGCCCGCGGCCTGGGCCAGCCGGTCGTCGAGCACCCGGCGCGCCACCCGCCACGTGAGCAGGGCGACGACGCCGCTCAGCACCGCCGGCACGAGCTTGAGCGCGGTCGTCGACGCGCCGGCGAGCGCGACCAGCGCCGTCTCCAGGGTCCCGCCGTAGTGCTGGCCCCAGTAGAACGCTCGCCAGTCGCCCTCCAGGAACGATCGCGCCATGAGGCCGACGATCGCCTCGTCGCTGTCGAAGGTCCCCCACCGTCCCCGCACGAACACGACCCGCAGCGCGACGCCGGCGAGGACGAGCGCGACGACGGCGCCACGCCAGGCGCCCGCCCACCTGACGGGGGCAGCCTCGTCGGCGGCGCTGGCAGCCGGCGCACCGGACGTCTCCACACCACCGCCCTGTCGGCCCCGATCGTCCACGTCCAGAGTGTGGCAGCGTCGCCCTCGGCACCCGGTCCGTCTCCGGGCGCCGAGGATGGCCCCGGCGGTCAGCTTCGACGGCGCCAACCGATGAGCATGCCGATGACCAGGCCGAGCCCGGCCGACACGAGGATCACCACGACCAGCGGCCCGCTCGTGGTGGCGAGCAGCCAATCGACCTCGACCTCGTCCTGGTTGGCGAAGGCCCACGCCACCAACACGGCGGCGACCGCCACGAGCACGAGGGTGCGCGCCGTCTGCGCCGCCCTGATCTTCTTCTCCGTGCTGTTGTCCACGTTCGTGGCCATGTCGTCCCCTCGGCTCGGTTCTGTTCGACGCCTCGCCCCTACCCGGCATCGTCGCGCCGCACCCGCGTCGAATCGATCACTCGCCAGATGTGAGTGTGCCGCCCCCGGCGCAGCGCCTCGCGGCCTCGGCCATGCCGGCCACCTCCGTCCGGTCGCTGCCTCGTGCCTTGGCGGCATGCAGGGCCCGGTCGGCTTCAAGCAGGGCCGCCGTCGCGCCGTCGTCGCCGACCGCCGCGACACCGGCGGAGAACGTCAGCGGCTGTGGGGTCGCCGCAATCCAGGCGGCACGGATCCGATCGACGAGCTCGACGGCGCCCCGGGCGTCCGCGTCGGTGAGCACCAGCGCGAACTCCTCACCGCCGATACGACAGATCGTGTCCACGGCCCTCACCTGGGTGATGAGGACCTTGGCGAACGCAACGAGCACTGCGTCTCCAGCTGCGTGGCCGAAGCGGTCGTTCACATCCCTGAAGTGGTCGAGGTCCACCATGACCACCGATCCGGATGCCGCTCGTGGCAGCACGCGGTCCAGGGTGCGGCGGTTGGCGAGACCCGTGAGCTCGTCACGGGACGTGTGCTCGACGAGCCGTTCGGTCTGGCGGAGGAGGTCCACGGCTTGGCGGGTGTCTTCCACGAGTCTGGGCAGCAGCCGTTCCAGCTGCATGCGAGCGACGGTGAAGCGCTCGACCTCGACCAGCACAGGCGGCCCTTCGCCGAGTGACACGTCCACGGGGAGTGCCTGGTCGCTGGCCTCGACGGCCGGTACGGGCACGCCGCCCATCCCGCGGATCGTCCGCTGCAACAGGTCGGCTGCCGCGGGCGCGGACCGGACACGCAGGAGGCTGCGGAGCAGGTTGGCGACGATGTCGGATTCGGCCGCCTCGCCGCTGCTCGCCAGCCGGCCGGAGCCGGGGGGAGTCGGCGCCGGGTGGGGCCGACGGTGGGGTGATGGCCCGTGCTCCGGCTCCGCCGG
>CAZCJT010000451.1:0-2814 GCA_964498565.1 uncultured Acidimicrobiaceae bacterium | reverse complement strand
CTGCCAGGCGATCCGGGCCCGGGGGCTCCGGGAGGCCATCGCCGCCGCCGGGCTCGACCGCTGACCAGCGCGACCGGGCCCCTGGCACCACGCCGGCGGTGGCACGCACGGGTCCTCTGACCTGCACGTCTCCGGTCCGTCGGGCAGCCCGCGGGTAGTCTGTCGGGGTGGCGCCCAAGACCTCACCCGCGATGCTGGAGGCCCTGGCCTTCGTGGCACCGGGTGCGCCGCTCCGGGAGGGACTCGACCGCATCCTGCAGGCCGAGATGGGCGCCCTCATCGTGGTCGGCGACGGCCCCGACGTCCTGAACATCTGCTCGGGCGGGTTCCTCCTCGACGCCGCGTTCAGCCCCCAGCGCCTGTCCGAGCTGGCGAAGATGGACGGCGCCATCATCGTGGCTCCCGACGCCACCCGCATCGCCCGGGCCAACGTGCATCTGGTGCCCAACCCCAACGTCCCCACGTCGGAGACCGGCACCCGCCACCGCACGGCCGAGCGGGTCGCCCGCTCGATCGACGTCACGGTGGTCTCCGTCTCCGAGGACCAGCAGGTCATCGCCGTCTACGTCGGCGACGAGAAGCACCCGCTGCAGCCCATCCCGATCCTGCTCAACCGGGCCAACCAGGCCCTGCAGACCCTCGAGCGGTACCGCAACCGCCTCGACGACGTCTCGGCCAACCTCTCGGCCCTCGAGGTGGAGGACCTCGTCACCGTTCGCGACGTGGTCACGGTCCTGCAGCGCACCGAGATGGTCCGCCGCATCGCCGACGAGCTGGCCTCCGACATCGTCGAGCTCGGCACCGACGGCCGGCTGGTACGGCTCCAGCTCGACGAGCTCATGGGCGGCGTCGACGACGAGCGCCGCCAGGTGGTGCGCGACTACTTCCACGAGGAGCGCAGCTGGCACCTCGACGAGGCCATGGATGCCCTCGCCGACCTCGGCACCGAGGACCTGCTCGACCTGCGCACCGTGTCCTCGATGCTCCACCTGCCCGGCGCGTTCGACCTCGACGCCTCCGTGCAGCCCCGCGGCTACCGGCTCCTGTCCCGCATCCCCCGGCTGCCGGATTCGATCATCGAGGCCATCGTCGAGCAGTTCGGGTCGCTGCAGAAGATCATGCGGGCCACCATCGACGACCTCGACGACGTCGGGGGCGTCGGGGAGACCCGGGCCCGCTCCATCAAGGACGGCCTGGCCCGCCTGGCCGAGAGCTCGATCCTCGACCGCTACAGCTAGCCGCTAGCCGACGTTGCGGCGGAGCAGGGAGTGGACCCGCTCCCAGTGCAGCTCGGATGCCTGCTGGTGGTAGCGGGGGCCGGGAGGGGCGAAGCCGTGGACGGCGTCGTCGTGCCAGTCGAGCGTGTAGGTGACACCGGCGTCGCGAAGGGCTGACTCGACCACCTCCCGGTGCTCGGCCGGGGCGGTCGTGTCCTCGGCGCACCAGGCCAGGTGCACCTCGGCCTGCACGCCGTGGAGGTCGAGATGCGGCGAGTCGGCGGTGTCCCGGACGAGGAACGCGCCGTGGATCGATGCCGCAGCCCGCACCCGGTCGGGCATGGCGCGGGCGAGGGACACGGCGAGCCCGCCGCTCATGCAGAAGCCCACCGCGCCCACCGGGCCGTCGGCCGCGGCCTGGTCCTGGGCGGCGAAGGCGAGCAGCGCTTCGGCATCGCTGACGATGTTGGTGGGCGTGACCGTGCCCATCAGCTCGAAGCGCTGGTGCATGTCGGCGTCGTCGGCGCCGAACTCCTTGAACTCGCTGCCTCGGTAGAAGAGGAACGGCAACATGACGTAGTAACCGGCTGACGCCAGGCGGGACGCCATCTCGTGCAGCGCCGGGCGGATGCTCGGGGCATCCATGAGGTAGAGCACCACCGGGTGCGGGCCACCGTGGCTGGGGTGGTGCACGAAGGTCGTCATCGACCCCTCCGGCGTGCTGATCTCGACGCGGCGCTGCTCCATGGCGGCGCAGCCTGTCAGGTCGCCCGGCGGGTGAGCTGCTCGCGGTCGGTGATCCGGTAGCGCCGGTCGCGCTGGTCGAGCCAGCCGAGGCGCAGGAAGGAGGCGATGGCCTTGTTCACCCGCTCCCGGGACGCACCGACCATCCCGGCCAGCTCCTCCTGGGTGACGGGGAGGACGAACTCGTCCTGGTCGCCGGCGAGCTCGAGCAGGCGCTTGGCCGTGCGTCCGGTGACGTCGAGGAAGACGGAGTCGGCCAGGGCGGAGTCGGTGGTGCGCAGCCGGTGCGACAGGAGGGCGACCACGGACCAGAGCAGCGTGGGCCGGTCGTCGTAGATCCGCTGCACGGGCTCGTAGGCGACCACGGTGACCGTGGAGGGCTCCAGGGCCCGGGCCTCGGTGGACCGTCCGAGGCCGTCGAACAACGGCATCTCGCCGAACAGGTCGCCCCGCTCCATGAGCGCGATGACCGACTCACGGCCATCGGCGGAGCGCTGGCTCATGGCCACGCGGCCCTCCTCGACCAAGAAGAGCTCCTCGGAGTCGTCCCCCTCGGCGAAGAGCACGTCGCCGCGCCGCAGCTCCCGGGTGGTGGCGGCCCCGACGATGACGTCGAGCTCCTCGGCGGTGAGCCCCGTGAAGAGCGCGGAGGCTGCGAGGAGGTCACGGTCGGCCACGAGGGCGAATCTATGCCAAAGGTCACCGGATGCGGCGCAGGAAGCCCGGGGATGCCGGGCCGGCGGCCGTGCTGCGTACGCTCGCTGCCGATGTCGAGCTCCGTTGCGCCCGCCCCCGTCTGGACGGTCGTGGTCGCCGGCGGGGCCGGCACACGCTTCGGCGGGCCCAAGCAGTA
>CAZCJT010000450.1:0-2818 GCA_964498565.1 uncultured Acidimicrobiaceae bacterium | reverse complement strand
AGGCATGGCTGAGATGGTTGAGTTCGCGAGCAACGGCAACGACGCACGGGGCTACCTGGTCCTGCCCGAGACCGGCACCGGCCCGGGGGTCATCGTGGTCCAGGAGTGGTGGGGTCTCGACTCCGGCACCAAGGAGATGGCCGACCGCCTCGCCGCCGCCGGCTTCGTGGCCCTGGCCCCCGACCTGTACCACGGCGAGCTCGCCGCCCACGACGAGATGGACCGGGCCGGCGAGCTCATGCAGACGCTGCCCATCGACCGCGCCGCCCGCGACATGAGCGGCGCCGTCGACTTCCTCGCCGACCACCCGGCCACCACCGGCGACGGCATCGGCGTCGTCGGCTTCTGCATGGGGGGCATGCTCACCTTCGTGCTCGCCGCCGAACGCCCCGACCGGGTCACGGCGGCCGTGCCCTTCTACGGCTTCCCGCCCATCGAGGGCGGCCCGGCCGACCTGTCGAGGATCGAGGCGTCGATCCAGGGCCACATGGCCGAGCACGACGACTTCTTCCCGCCCGAGCAGGCCGCGGCCCTCGAGGCCCACCTCCTCAGCCTCGGCAAGGACGTGACCATCACGGTCCACGAGGGCACCGGCCACGCCTTCATGGCGCCCCACGACGCCCTCGGCACCAAGGACGACGCCAAGGTCGCCGAGATCTGGCCCAAGGTCACCAAGTTCCTGCACGACAAGCTCGGCTGAACGCTTCAGGGGGGCGGGGCGCCTGCCGATGGAGCCCTCGTGAGCACGTCGCTGCACCCCGTCTGGCTGTCGCACCACTCGGACCACGAGGCCGACCGCTGCGTGCGCATCGGCGGCACCCACGTCTGCCGGCGGTGCCTGGCCATGTTCGCCGGGTTCGTCCCCGCCGTGGTGCTGCTCCTGTCGCCGTGGCGCGACGACCTCCAGGCCGGTGATGTGGGCCTGGTCCTGGCCCTGACCATCGCCGCCGGGCTGGAGTTCGCCCAGGTGGCTCGCGGGCAGATGGACTACAGCGCCCGCCGCGTGATCGGCCTGAGCCCGTTCGTCGGCATGGTGCTGGCGTGGCTCGGCGTGACGGGCGTGCGTGACGGGCTCGGCCCGGTCCACTTCGTGCTCACCGGCGTCGCCGGCTCGCTGCTCGTGCTGCTGCTGGTGCGGTCCCGCACCCACCGGGGAGCCCTCGTCCAGCACCCGTAGGCTCGGCCGCCATGGTCGACCCCGCACCGCCCGGCACCGTCCTCGTCACGGGGGGCGCCGGCTACATCGGCTCCCACACCTGCGTGCAGCTGCTCGACGCCGGCGCCCGGGTCGTGGTGGTCGACAACCTCGACAACGCGTCGCCCACCGCCGTCGACCGCGTCCGCGAGCTGGCCGGGATCGACGCCGGCGACCCGCGCCTCACGTTCCACCGGCTCGACCTGCGCGACGGCGCCGGAATCGACGAGCTCCTCCGCACGGACCCGGTCGACTCGGTCATACACTTCGCCGGCCGCAAGGCGGTGGGGGAGTCGGTCGAGCACCCGCTGGCCTACTACGACCACAACCTGGTGGGCACCACGAACCTGGTGAAGGCCATGGACCGCGCCGGCGTGCGCGACCTGGTGTTCTCCTCCAGCTGCACCGTGTACGGCGAGCCCGAGGAGGTGCCCATCACCGAGGCCGCGCCGGTCGGGGCGATCAACCCCTACGGCCGCACCAAGCTGTTCATCGAGGAGATGCTCCGGGACGTGGCCGCAGCCGGCGCCCGTGACGGGCGCGACCCGTGGCGCATCGTGCTGCTGCGGTACTTCAACCCGGTCGGCGCCCACGCCAGCGGCCGCATCGGCGAGGACCCATCCGGGATCCCGAACAACCTGATGCCGTTCATCATGCAGGTGGCGGTGGGTCGCCACGAGCGGCTCCGGGTGTTCGGCGACGACTACGACACGCCCGACGGCACCTGCATCCGCGACTACATCCACGTCGTCGACCTCGCCGACGCCCACCTGGCCGCCCTGCGCGCCCTGCCGGAGGTGGCGGGTTGCCGAGCGGTCAACGTCGGCACGGGCACGGGCTCCTCCGTGCTGGAGGTGCTGGCCGCCGCCGAGCGGGCCGTGGGGCGCCAGATCCCCCACGAGGTCGTCGGCCGCCGGGCCGGCGACGCCCCGTGCGTCTTCGCCGACACGACGCTCGCCACCGAGCTGCTGGGATGGACGCCGACCCGGACCCTCGACGACATGTGCGCCGATCACTGGCGCTGGCAGCGAGAGAACCCCGAGGGGTTCGGGACGGGACGATCCTCATGAGGGGCAGCGGCGACGGCTTCGTCCGGTGCGCCGACGGGCAGGTGCGGTGGGGTCGGTACGGCGCGGCCGGCGTGCTCTTCGTGCACCGGGAGGCCGACGGTCCCCGCGTCCTGCTCCAGAAGCGCTCGCAGTGGGCGCACGAGGGCGGCACGTGGTCGGTGTCCGGCGGTGCGCTCGAGCGAGGGGAGACCCCCGAGGAGGGCGCCCTGCGCGAGGCGAGCGAGGAGGTCGGTGCCGTCCCCGCGCACCGCATGCTCGGCGAGTACGTGTTCGCACCCGCCGACGACTGGGCGTACACCACCGTCGTGGTCGAGTCGACGAGCGCTTCGGGTTCAGCGCCAACTTCGAGACCGATGCCGTCGGCTGGTTCCGCCTCGACGAGGTCGACGACCTTCCCGTCCACGCCGGCTTCGCCGCAGCCTGGCCGGCGCTGCGGGCGATCGTCGAGCGGTGATCGGTCACCGGAGGTTGGCGCGCACGTCCTCGGCGCCGAGCCGGCGGGCGTCGGCGGTGTGGTCGTCGACCGCCCGCTGGCTCTCCCGCTCGGCGGCCA
>CAZCJT010000449.1:0-2824 GCA_964498565.1 uncultured Acidimicrobiaceae bacterium | reverse complement strand
CGCCAGGGCCGAGCGCTGCGCCGACTCGACCGCGGCCATCGCCGCCGCCGCTGCAGCCAACCGCTCCCGCGCCGCAGACGCGACATCGACGTCTCGGGCGTAGGTGGCGGAACCGGTCATGCACCCCATTCTCCTCACAGGGGGTGACAGGAATGGATCCTGCCCCGAGTGTCGTCGGAGATCGACTCGGAGTGCGTCTGGCCGCACCCCGGGATCGTCAGCCGGTGGAGCCGGAGCGCAGACCGGACTTGTCGATCTTGCCCGTGCCGACCTTGGGCAGCTCGGGGAGGACGACCACATGCTTGGGCGCCTTGAAGTGGGCGAGGCGGTCGCGCACGAACGCCACCAGCTCCTCCGGTGAGGCGGCGGCGCCCGCGTGCAGCGACACGAAGGCCACCGGCACCTCGCCCCAGCGCTCGTCGGCCCGACCGACCACGGCGGCCTCGCGCACCGCCGGATGCTCGCACAGGGCGTGCTCCACCTCCGGCGTGGCGATGTTCTCGCCCCCGCTGATGATCAGGTCCTTCTTGCGGTCGACGATCTGGAGGTAGCCGTCGGGACGCACGACGGCGAGGTCGCCGGTGCGCAGCCACCCGTCGCGCAGCACCTGGGCGGTGGCCTCGGGCGCGCCGAGGTAGCCGGCCATGACGTGGTTCGAGCGGGCGCACACCTCGCCGACCGTCGTCGCGTCCCACGGGACCTCGACGTCGCCGTCGCCCAGCACCCGGACGTCCACGCCGACGATGGGCAGACCCGTGGTCGAGCGTCGCTCGGTCGACGGCTCCTCGCCCGGCTTGTCGAGCGATCGGGTGAGGGTGGGGCCGGCCTCGGTCATGCCGTAGCCGCACATGGCCAGGCACCCGAAGGCGTCCTCGATCTCGGTGAGCATGGCCGGGCTCACCGGCGAGCCCCCGATCGACGCCGTGCGGATCGACGACAGGTCGCGGGTCGAGATGTCGGGGTGGTCGAGCAGCATCCGCACCATCGCCGGCACCGCGAAGAGGCGGGTGACCCGGTGCGCTTCGATCAGGCGGAGGACCTCGGCGGCGTCGAAGCGGGGGAGCATCACGTGCGTGCCCCCGAGGCCGGTGAGGTAGTGCGGCGTGCCCCACCCGTTGACGTGGAAGAGCGGCACGAGGTGGAGGATCACGTCGTCGCCCGTGATGCCGTTGGTCAGCGCGTTGTGGATGGCGTGCAGGTAGAGGTTCCGGTGGGTCAGCACGGCACCCTTCGGCATGCCCGTGCTGCCGCTGGTGAAGAAGATCTCGGCCGGGTCGTCCTCGTCGCGCACGTCGGGTTCGACCGGGCCGCCGGCCTGCCGGGCGAGGGTGGCCTCGAAGTCGGGCCCGACCACGATCTGGCGGACCGGTGCCTCGGGATCGGGTTGGTCCGGGTGGCGGAAGAGGACCGTGGCCCCGGACTGCGCCAGCACGGCTCGCAACTCCGTGGGGGAGAGCCGGATGTTCAGCGGGAGGAGCACGGCGCCGGCCAGCAGCACGCCGTAGTACGCCTCGAGCAGCTCGTGGGTGTTGCCGCACAGCCACGCCACCACGTCGCCGCGCTGCACGCCGAGCCCGTCGGCGAGGTGCCGGGCCTGGCGGTCGCACCGATCGGCGAACTCGGCGTAGGTCCACTGCCGGTCTCCGTCGATCACCGCCACCTGGTCGGGGAAGTAGCGCCGGGCCCGGGTGAGCAGGTCGAGGGTCGTGAGCGGGACCCTCACGGGTGCCAGATCCCGCGCTCCTCGAACACCTCGCGCAGCACGGCCGGCCGGTCGGTCATGATCCCGTCCACCCCGGCGTCGAGCAGCGACCGCATCTCGTCGGGGTCGTCGATGGTCCACACGTGCACGACGATGCCGTTGGCGTGGGCGACGTCGACCAGCTCCCGGCTGGCGAGCGGCCGGCCCTCGTGGTCCTGGGGCGGGATCTGCGCCGCCTGGGAGCGGAACGTGACCGCCTCGCCCTGGAAGGCCCGGATGAGGCCGACGAACTCCTCGGGTCCCATGCCGGTGCACAGCTCGGGGCCGAGAGCGTCGCGCACCCGTTCGATGCGCCGGTCGGAGAACGACCCGATGCAGACCCGGTCGACGGCGCCGGTGCGGCGCAGCACCTCGACGAGGGGCTCGACGGCCGAGTCCGACTTCGGGTCGATGTTCACCCGCACGTCGGGCCACGTCGTGAGGATGTCCTCGAGGAGCGGGATGGGCTCGCGGCCGTCGATGCGGGCCGCGGACACCTCCGCCCACGTCAGCTGGTCGATGCGGCCGCGGTGCTCGGTGACCCGGTCGAGCACGTCGTCGTGGAACGCGACCAGCACGCCGTCGGCGGTGGCGTGCACGTCGGTCTCCAGGTAGCGGTACCCGAGGTCGATGGCGTGCTGGAACGCCGGGAGGCTGTTCTCGGGTGCCTCCGAGGCACCACCGCGGTGGGCGAAGGGGATCGGCCCGGGATGGTCGAGGAAGGGGAACGAGCGCATCGCGGGCCGACGGTAGCGTCGGGCGGTGCCCACACCCGCCGACGGTTCGCTCGTCCCGGGGGTCACCGAGCGGCGCCTCCAGCTGTCGGCCGTGTCGGTCGCGCTGGCGGGAACGCTGCCGGTGTTCATGACCGGCGCGCTGGCGGTGCAGATCGGCCGTGACATCGACCTCGGCGCCACCCGGCTGGGGCTGGCATCGGGGGCGTTCTTCGGCGCTGCTGCCATGGCCAGCGCCCTCATGGGCCGGCTGGCCGAGCGGGTCGGTCCGGGGCGGGCCATGCGCAGCGCCGCCATCGCTTCCGCCGTGCTGCAGGCCGGCCTCGCCCTGGTCCCGGGCTACACCTGG
>CAZCJT010000448.1:0-2831 GCA_964498565.1 uncultured Acidimicrobiaceae bacterium | reverse complement strand
GTCAGCGACCTGTCCGCCGCCGCGGAGGTCCCCGGGCCCGGCGACGGGGGTGCCACCGGCCGGTTCGAGGCCGAGCTCCACGAGGGCGTGCTCTGCGTCGACATGGTCGTGTCCGGTCTCGGCGCCGATGTGGTGGGTGCCCACCTGCACGACGGTGCCGCCGGCACCGCCGGCCCGGTCGTCGTCGACATCGGGGGGCCCACGGCCCTCGGGGACGACGAGGATCGTTGGGACGATGCCTGCACCGAGGTCGGCGACGACGTCATCGCCCGCCTGGCCGAGGCCCCCGACGCCGTCTACGTCAACGTCCACACCGGCGACCACCCCGACGGCGCGGTCCGCGGCCAGCTGGCCGTGGCATCGGTCTTCGACCGGACCCTCGATCGCTGATGCCGGCGGGGAGCTGGTACGACCGCGAGAACTGGGCCTGGCGGGACGGACGCGTCGACCCGGGTCCCACGGTGGTGTTCGACCTGGACGGCGTGCTGTCGGACGCCACCCGACGCCAGCACTACCTCGAGTGGCCCCGGCGCGACTGGGAGACGTTCTTCGAGGAGTGCGGTGAGGACGAGCTCATCGCCGAGGTCGCCCGGGTGCTCGAGTGCCTCGACGACGAGCTGCGGATCGTGCTGCTCACCGCCCGCCCCATCCGGGTGCAGGACCAGACCCTCGGGTGGCTGAAGCGCTACGACCTGCGCTGGGACCTCCTCGTCATGCGGGACTGGGGCGACTACATGGCTGCGCCCAGCTTCAAGCGCCTCACCGTGCACGAGCTGCGTGACTACGGGTTCGACCTGCGGCTCGCCTTCGAGGACGATCAGCGCAACGTCGACATGTTCCACGACGAGGGCGTGCCCTGCGTCTACATCCACTCCGGCTACCACACGTGAACGCTGCCCAGATGGTCACGTCCGCCTGCCGCTCGGTTCGGCGGCTCCGCCGCCGCAGGACACCGTGTCCATGGGTCGCCTCGCCTGGCGGCTCGGCTCCGTGAGGGAGCGGGAGCGCGAGCAGGCCCACATCGACCGGGCCTACGAGGCACTCGACCGGCTCCGCGAGGGCGCGGCCTCCGCCGGGCCGTCGTCGTTCGGCGACGAGGAGGGCGCGGGTGGCACCTTCCAGGAGCGCTTCGAGCGGGAGCGGGCGACCGTCGACGCCCGCCGCCGGATGGGGGAGCTGCGCTGGGGCGACCCACCGCTGGTGTTCGGGCGGATCGACCTCGTCGATCCGGTCGGCGAGGACGACCGCTTCCACGTCGGTCGCATCGGCGTCTTCGCCGAGGACCAGACCCAGCTCGTGGTCGACTGGCGGGCGCCGGTCGCCGAGGGCTTCTACCGGGCCACCCGCGCCGACCCCATGGGCCTGCGCCGCCGGCGTTCGTTCCACTGCCGCGGCCGTCGCCTGCTCGCCATCGACGACGTGGTGCTCGATCCCGCCGCCGGCGGCGACGACGCCTCCCTCGTGGGCGAAGCGGCGCTGCTGGCCTCGTTGGAGGGACCACGCCGCGGGCGCATGACCGACGTGGTCGCCACCGTCCAGGCCGAGCAGGACGAGGTCATCCGGGCGCCCATGGCCGGGCTGACCATCGTCCAGGGCGCGGCGGGCACCGGGAAGACCGTCGTCGCCCTCCACCGGGCGGCGTACCTGCTGTACACGTTCCGCGACGTCCTCGACCGCCAGGGCGTGCTGGTGCTCGGACCCAACGGCCGCTTCCTCGACTACGTGCGCGACGTGCTGCCGGCCCTCGGCGAGCACGACGTGCGCCTCGCCACCGTGCACCAGCTCTTCCCGGGCGTGGCGCCGGTGCCGGACGTCGACGTCGACGTGGCCACCCTCAAGGCCGACCTGCGCATGGCCAAGGTGGTGCGGCGGGCGCTGCGCATGCGGCAGCGCCGCCTGCGCGAGCCGGCCCGGATCCCGGTCGGGCGGTTCATCCTGAAGCTCGACCCCGCCGTCGTGAACCACGTGGTCCTCTCGGTGCGAGGCACGGACGGCACCCACAACCAGCGTCAGCGGCTGGTCGAGCACGACCTGGTCGAGCTGCTCGACGCCGAGCTGCGCCGCCGGAACACCGCTGCCGTCGATCGCATGCGAGACCCCGGCCGGGACGGGCTGCGCCACCTCCTGCGCCGCACGCCGGCGTTCGTGGAGCTGCTCGACCGGGTCTGGCCCCTGCTCCGCCCGCAGGAGCTGCTCCACGACCTGTACGGCTCGCCGGCGATGGTCCGCCACGCCGGCCGCAACGGGCTGCTCACCCCGGAGGAGCACGCGCTGCTGCACCGGCCCCGGTCCAGCAGCTGGCGCGACGTCGCGTGGACCCACGCCGATGTGCCGCTCCTCCACGAGGCCCACGCCCTCCTCGGACCGCTGCCCGCGCCGGCGGCACCCTCGACCGAGGCCACCGAGGACGAGCAGTTCCTCGTCGACCGGGTGCTCGAGCACGTGGTGCTGGCGATGGAGCAGGGCATGGACCCCGTGATGGAGGCGGACCTGCGCCGCAGCGTCCTCGACGAGATCCGCGTCGACACCGGAACCACCGTCGAGCCGGAGCGGCGGGCCGACGTCCCCGGCGTCTGGGGCACGGTGCTGGTCGACGAGGCCCAGGACCTGTCGCCGATGGCGTGGCGCATGGTCGCCCGCAGCTGCCCGAACCAGGCGATGACGATCGTCGGTGATCTGGCCCAGGGCACGGCACCCTGGTCACCGAGGTCGTGGGACGACGTCGTCGGGTGGATCGGTCCCCGCCACCCCGCACGTCGCCACGAGCTCCACGTCAACTACCGCACCCCCACCGAGATCATGGCGTGGGCCGCGCCGCTCTCCGCGGCACC
>CAZCJT010000447.1:0-2832 GCA_964498565.1 uncultured Acidimicrobiaceae bacterium | reverse complement strand
GGGCGCCGCCCGGCCGGTGGCCCGCCAAGCCAACCCGGAGGACACCCGTGCCGCGCCGGCCGCCGCCGGTGAGGCCCACGACCACGGGGTGTCCGACACCGGACCCATGCTGGCCGACGGCGGTGCGCCCGCCCCCGACGGCTGATCAGCGGTTGCTGCGCCCCAGCGGCACCCGCCGGCGCACGCCCCACCACGTCACCAGCACCAGCGCCTCGACCACGATGCGCCCCGACATCTTCGAGGTGCCGCGGGTGCGGTCGGTGAAGGAGATCGGGACCTCGTCGATGCGACCGCCGTTGCGGGCCACCCGGTCGGCCATCTCGATCTGGAACCCGTACCCGTCGGCGCGCACGGTGTGCAGGTCGATGTCGGCCAGCGCCGAGGCCCGGTAGGCCCGGTACCCGGCGGTGGCGTCGGCCACGTCGAGGGACAGGACCGCCCCGGCGTAGCGGTTGCCCCAGCGCGACAGCGCCTTGCGGTGCCAGCTCCAGTCGGGGATGGATCCGCCGGGCACGTACCGGGACCCGATGACGAGGTCGGCGCCGTCGTCGATGTGGGCGAGCAGGCCGGGCAGCGCGGCGGGGTCGTGGGAGAGGTCGGCGTCCATCTCGACCATCACGTCGTAGCCCTGGTCGGCTCCCCACCGGAACCCGGCACGGTACGCCGAGCCGAGCCCGGCCTTGCCGGGGCGGCGGATCAGGTGCAGCCGCCGGTCGTCGCCGGCGAGACCCTCCACGAGGTCGCCGGTGCCGTCGGGGCTGGCGTCGTCGACGACCAGCACGTGGGCTTCGGGCGCGACGGCGTGCACCCGAGCGAGGACGTCGGCGATGTTCTCGGCCTCGTCGTAGGTCGGGATGATGACCAGGACGCGCACGTTCAGTACGGCCAGGTCTCGCCGTCGTGGCCGAGCGTGCGGGCCCAGCCGTGGCGTCCGGTGACGATCAGGACCTTGATCACCACGTTCCGGGCGAACCACGGCAGCTGGGCGAGCTGGCGCAGCGCCGAGGTGGCCCGAGCGGCCGGGGACTGCGTCGTGCGGCGGTACGACGTGAGGGACCCGGCCCGGCCGTCGTAGCGCCACGACGGCGACACCAGCAGCTCGACCAGGATGGCGAGGGTCACGCCGATCGATGAGAACGAATCGTGGATCAGCATCCGCCCGCCGGGCGCGACCCGTGCGCCCCAGTCGCGGATGTCGGCTCGGGCCGGTCCGAACCGGTGGGCGCCGTCGATGAAGAGGACGTCGATGGGATCGTCGACGTCGCCGTGGGCGGCGTCGGAGAACGCGCGGACGTGGCGGACGCGGTCGGTGACGCCGGCCTCGGCCAGGTTGCGGTTGAAGACCTCGTGATCGGTGGCCGCCTCGGCCTCGAACCCCTGGATCTCCTGGGGGCCCCGGTCGTTGCCGGCGTGGGGGTCGATGGCGACGAGCTCGGTGCCGCTCGGCGCCGAGCTGGCCAGCACGATCGTGGACCGTCCCCGGAACGATCCGATCTCCACGATGCGACCGCCGGGCGGGCAGGCCCGGGCCGCCTCGTGCAGCGCCCGGACCTGGTCGTCGCTGAGCCAGCCTTCGACACCGGCGACGCGAGCCCCGACCTCCGCCAGGCTGGGGGCCGGTCCGGGGCTGCTCGGGTCGCTCACGGCGGTGCAGCGTAGGGGTGGCAGCCGCCCGGCACGGGCATCCGCGGATGCCGAGGGTGCGCCGGGTCGGTCGGTAGGGTCGCGGTCCCCTGGCACCGGTCCGCGTGGTGCCGTCCGTGGAGTCCGCACGTGCCCGAACACCCCACCACCGACGCCAAGATCGGCGACCTTGCCGCGGCCGCCGGCATCCGCCGCGTGCACGTGCTGGCGTGGCGCGACCTCGACGACGTCGAGGCCGGAGGTTCCGAGCTGCACGCCCACGCGGTGTGCCGGGAGTGGGCGGCCGCCGGGCTCGAGGTGACGTGCCGGACGTCGTTCGCGCAGGGCCACCCGCCCGAGATCATGCGCGACGGCTACCGGGTGCTGCGCAAGGCCGGCCGGTACCTCGTGTTCCCCCGCTCGGTCGCGGCCGAGCTCGCCGGGCGCAACGGCGAGCGAGATGCCCTCGTCGAGATCTGGAACGGGATGCCGTTCCTCTCCCCGCTGTGGGCCCGGGGGCCACGGATCACGTTCCTGCACCACGTGCACGGGGAGATGTGGAAGATGGTGCTCCCCCCACGCCTCGCCGCGATGGGCGACCTGCTCGAGCGCCGCATCGCACCACCGCTGTACCGGCGCAGCCGCATCGTCACGCTGTCGGAGTCGTCCCGGGACGACATGCTCGCCCAGCTCCGGCCCGTGCCGGCCCGGGTCGACGTGGTCCCCCCGGGGATCGATCACCGGTTCAGCCCCGGCGACGAGTCGCCCACGCCTCTCGTCGTCGCGGTCGGACGCCTGGTGCCGTCCAAGCACGTCGACCGCCTCGTCCGGGCCGTGGCCCACGCCCGGCGCACCGTGCCCGAACTCCGCCTGGTCGTGGTGGGCGAGGGCTACGAGCGGCTGCACGTCGAGGCCACGGTCGAGGACGTGGGCGGCGAGAGCTGGGTCGACCTGCCCGGCCGCGTCCACGACGACGAGCTGGTCGAGCTGTACCGGCGGGCCTGGCTCCTCGCCTCCGCCTCGTCGCACGAGGGCTGGGGGATGTCGATCACCGAGGCCGCCGCCTGTGCGACGCCCGCGGTCGTCACCGACATCCCCGGGCACCGCGACGCCGTCGTCGACGGGGTCACCGGCACCCTGGTCGACCTGGCGGCGGAGGGGTTCGCCGAGCGCATGGGCGACGCCATGGCCGCGGTCCTGGCCGACGCC
>CAZCJT010000446.1:0-2839 GCA_964498565.1 uncultured Acidimicrobiaceae bacterium | reverse complement strand
CAGCGCCACGCGCCGCACGGCCGGCCCGTACCCGAACCCGAGGGAGCGGGCCGATTCGATCGCCTGGCGGGACTGACCGAGGAACGCGCTGCGGCCGAGGATGTACACGTAGGGGTAGAGGACGCCGGTGAGGATGGCGACGGCGCCGAGCGGCGACCGGATGCCGGCGACGCGCAGCCCCTCGCCGAACAGGTTGCTCTGCAGCGGCGTCGCCTGCCCGTACTGCCCGAGCACGACGAAGACCAGCACGTAGCCGGGCATCGCCATCGGGAGCACGAGCGCCCAGTCCAGCCAGCGCCGGCCGGGGAAGTCCCAGAACGAGACGAGCAGCGCGAGGCCGCCGCCGACCAGCAGCGTGCCGGCCCCCACGCCGAGCCCGAGGAGCACGCTGGTGCGCACCGCCTCGGGGAGGAGCGTGCGCCCGATCTGGTCGAAGGCCTCGGACCCGCCGACGAAGCTGGCCGGCAGGGCGACGAGCGGGCCGGCCACCACGAGGGCGATGGCCAGCCCGACGAGGGACCACCCGGCGAAGCGTCGGGCCGAGGGCCGGGCCGTCAGTCCCAACCGACCCGGACCATGAGCTCCACGGCGTCCTGCAGCAGGGGGCCGGCGGCCTCGACGTCGATCGGGTCCAGCTTCACGTCGGCCCAGTCCTCGATGTGGGGGGCGGGCTCGGCGTCCGGGTTGGCGGGGAACTCGCTGCCCTCGGTGAAGGTGGCCTGGGCCTCGTCGGACGTGAGGAACTCGATGAGGCGCTGGGCGTCCTCGGGCTGGTCGGACGATGCGGTGATGCCGATGCCGGACACGTTGGTGTGGGCGCCGGCGCCGTCCTGGTCGGGCCAGGCCGGCGCCACCGGGAAGTCCGGGTCGTCGGCCAGGATGCGACCGAGGTAGTAGTGGTTCGTCAGCCCCAGGTCGCACTCGCCGTCGCCCATGGCGGCGAGCATCTCGCCGTCGGAGTTGATGATGTCGGGGTCGTTCTCCATCCACGAGCGCAGCAGCGCCTCGGTCGCCTCGGGGCCGCGCTTGGCGATCATGTCGGCGACGAGCGACTGGTTGTACTCGTTGGTGGAGGTGCGCAGGCAGGTCCGGCCGCGGAAGCGGGGATCGCCGAGGGACTCGTAGCCGGTGACGTCGCCGGGCGAGAGTGCCTCGGTGTTCACCACGGGGACGCGGAGGCGGGTGGTGAGGGCGACCCAGTTGCCGTCGGTGTCGCGCAGGGCCTCGGGGATCTGGTCGTCGACCACGTCGGAGCTCATGGGCTGGAGCAGGCCGGCGTCCTCGGTCCGCCACAGGTTGGCCAGGTCGGTGGTGATGAGCAGGTCGGCCGGGCTGTCGGTGCCTTCGCGGCGGAGCCGCTCGAAGAGCTCGGGAGCGGTGCCGCCCCGCAGCTCGATCTCGATCCCGGTCTCCTCGGAGAACTGCTCGAAGATGTCCTCGGAGCCGTAGTGGGCGCGGCCGTTGTAGATGACGAGTGCGGTCGCGTCGCTGCCGGTCGCGGCCAGCGCGCCGGCGGCCGCGAGGGCCAGGACGGCGAGGATGAGCAGCGGGATCGGCCAGCGCCGACGGAGCAGGGCGGCGAGCATGTCGTCCTCCGGGACGGGGGCGGTCAGCAGGCGAGGGTACCCACGTCAGGCGCGCCTAACGCCATCGGGGTTGCGGGCTGAAGTCGGCCCGAGGGCCTCCGGTACCGTTGTCCGCCGTGACCGCCCCGCCCGCCATCGCCGCCGTCGGCGTCGAGAAGCGCTTCGGTGACAACGCCGCGGTCGACGGCGCCGGCGTCACGGTCCGCCCGGGTGAGCTCACCGCGCTGCTCGGACCGAGCGGTTCGGGCAAGACCACCCTGTTGCGGGTCATCGCCGGCTTCGAGGTGCCCGACGCCGGGACGGTGGAGATCGGCGGCCGGCCGGTGGTCGGCCCCGGCACCTGGGTCGAGCCCGAGCACCGCCACATCGGCATGGTGTTCCAGGACGGGGCCCTGTTCCCGCACCTGACGGTCGGCGCCAACGTCGCCTTCGGCGGGCCCCGCGCCGGCCGGGCCGCGGAGTGCCTCGCCCTCGTCGGGCTCACCGGTCGGGACGACTCCTACCCCCACGAGCTGTCGGGTGGCGAGCGCCAACGGGTCGCGCTGGCCCGGGCCCTGGCGATGGACCCCGAGGTCGTGCTGCTCGACGAGCCCTTCGCCGCCCTCGACGCCACCTTGCGCGTCGCGCTGCGCGAGGAGGTCGCCGGCATCCTGCGCCGGGCCGGTGCCAGCGCGCTGCTCGTCACCCACGACCAGCAGGAGGCCCTCTCGCTCGCCGACCAGGTCGTGCTCATGCGCGACGGCCGGGTCGAGCAAGCCGGGTCACCGGAGGAGGTGTACGCCCGCCCCGCCTCCCGCTGGGTCGCCGGCTTCCTGGGGGCCGCCGAGGTCGTGTCCGGCACCGCCACCGACGGCCACGCCGACACCGAGCTCGGTCCGGTGGTGCTCGTCGCTCCTGCCCACGGTCCCGTCGACGTGCTGGTGCGACCGGAGTCCGTCACCGTCGCTCCGGCCAGTGAGGCGGGGGAGGGCACCGGCGGCGGGGTACGGGGTCGGGTCCTGGCCCGGTCGTTCTTCGGCCACGACCAGCTGCTGAGCGTCGAGCTGGACAGCGGGCGCCGACTGCGCAGTCGCGTGGTCGGCAGCGGTTCGTGGTCCCCGGGCGACGAGGTGCTGGTCCGGGTCGTCGGACCCGTGCACGCGCTGCCCCGCACCGACGACCGGTGACCGCCGCCGTCGTCTACCGCGCCGAGGGGGGAGCGTCGTCGCGATGGGTCGTCGCCGTGGGCGCCTGCGCCGTGCTCGCCGTCGCCA
>CAZCJT010000445.1:0-2844 GCA_964498565.1 uncultured Acidimicrobiaceae bacterium | reverse complement strand
GTCGGCGCCCAGCTCGTCGGCCAGGGCACGGAGCGCGGGTTCCTGGCCGCCGTCGCCGACGATGACCACGCGCACGGCCGCCTTCGCGGCGGCACGGATGAGCACGTCGAAGCCCTTCTCGGGCACCAGGCGGCCCACGGCCAGGACCGGCCCGTCGGCCGGCGGTGGGGTGATGTGCCCGTGGAGGCCGTCGGCGAGGGTGGGACGCAGCGGCATGGGCAGCACGGTGGCGTCGACCTCGGCCACCCCCCGGACCCAGCCGGCCAGGTCCTCGCTGACCGCGATGACGGCGTCGGCCCGGCGCAGCACCCAACGGGCGAACCAGCGCAGGGGCCCCTTCGCCATGGCGGCGTCGGTTCCGTGGACCTGCACCACGACGGGCGTACCGGTGATGCGGCCGGCGATGACGCCGATCACCCCGGACGGCAGCCACCAGTGGGCGTGGATGACGTCGGCGTGACGAGCGCTGCAGACCACGTCGACCAGCGAGCCGACCAGGAACAACGGCAGGAGCAGGGCGCCGGCACCCCGGGCCCGGTGGTGCATGCCCCCGCTGTAGGCCAGGGTCTCCCACCGGCGAGGGGCGTAGCGGAAGCGGCGGACGGCGACCGTGGTGGCCTCGCCGTGGCGGTCATCGGCCGGGTAGGCGTCTGTGGTGGGGAGGCCCGGTCCGGCGGGGCAGGAGACGTGGACCTCGGCGCCGGAGGCGGTGAGCGCCCGGGCATGGTCGAGCACGAAGGAGGCGTGGTGGTCCGCCGGGTGCCGGGGGAAGCCCTGCGAGCAGACCAGCACCCGCACGCTGTGCTGGTCGCCGGCGGGCATGGGGTTGAACGGTACCAGCGGCCTGCGGACCGGTTCGGCGCTACGGGAGCACTGCCAGTTCCGAGGGGCAGAGCCGTCGCCTTGGGTGGCGCCTCGGTAGGCTACTGCCGTGGCGCCCACGACGACGTTGCGAGTACCGGTCGATCTGCGGGACGAGATCGCTCGGCTGGCACAGGCTCGCGGCACCTCGATGCTCGAGGTGGTGGCCGACGCCATCCACGGCCTGGCCCGGGACGAGTGGTGGGCTCGGGTGCACGCAGCGCTCGAGGAGCTGCAGCCGGGCGAGGTCGACCTCCTCCAGGCCGAGTCCGGACGGTTCGACGGCGCCGCCGCCGACGGTCTCGATGTCGACTGATCCGACCTTCGCCCGCGGCGACCTCTGGTCCGTCGACTTCGGTGCCCACCCCGAAGACCCCGAGCAGGCGTTCCGTCGGCCCGCACTGATCGTCTCCGACGACCTCCTCCACCACCCGAACCTCCGGATCGTCATCGTCGTCCCCGGCACGACGACCATGCGCGACCTGGCGCTCCACGTCGTCGTGGGGCCCGATGCCGGCAACGGGCTCGCCGAACGCACAGCCCTGCAGGGCGAGCAGGTGCGGGCCATCTCGTCCATTCGACTGATCGAACGGATCGGGCGACTGGACGCCCAAGCTCGACACGCCGTCGACGAGATACTCCGCAACGTCCTCGCCCTGCACTGACGCCGCCGCCTGAGCCCAAGCTGCAACGGGAGCTCTGCCAGTTCGGAGGGCGGGGGGTCCACTCCGGGGCGGTTGTCGCAGCTATCTGGCGGGCGGGAGGTTCAGGGCTCGGCGACCGCCGCGGTGCCCGTCGCCCCGGTGGCGGCTGCAGCGAGCCCGGCGGCGGCCACATCGGCCACGGTCAGCAGAAGCCGGGCGAGGATGGCGACGAGGGTGGCGCTGGCAGCGCCGATCTCAGGGGCGAGGAGCAGGACGAGGATCGCCTCGCGGAGGCCGGCGCCGGCGGGCAGCGGGATCACGACCAGGCTGACGGACGCGGCGAGCCCGTAGCCGCCGACGGCGAGGGCGAGGAGCGCCCAGCCGGTGCCGCCGACGTCCACGGCGAGCTGCCAGATCTGGAGGCCGAGCAGGCCGTTGCTGAGGATCGAGAACACGGCGACCCGCCAGATCGTGGCCAGCGAGAGCGGCGCGTCGAGGGGTGGGCGCTTCACCAGGCGCAGGCCCCGCTGCACCAGCCAGGTGAGGACCTTCGGGTGGAGCACGACGGCGAGCGGGACGAGCAGCAGCACCGACGAGGCGTAGAGGTCGCTGTCGGCGTCGAGGAGGGCGGGCACCGCCAGCAGGCCGAGCAGCAACCCCATGGCGAGGGAGATGGTGAGGACCACGATGCCGGCAGTCGCCGTCCGCTCCCGGCGCACGCCGTGCACCTTGGCCAGCTCCATCTGGCCGACGATGGCCCAGATGCTCCCGGGCACGTACTTGGCCAGCTGCCCGAGGAAGAAGATGCGGGCCGCAGTGGCGATGGGCAGCCGGTCTCCGAGCCCGGCCAGCGTCTCGCGCCAGGCGAGGAAGCTGGCCGTCAGCGAGCCCACGGTGCACAGCGCGGCGAGACCGACGTGGGCCAGGGAGAGGTCGCCGATGCGGTCGCCGGCCTCGTCCCACTGGCTGGCCAGTGCGAGGACGGCGAAGGCCACCGCGAGCAGGAGGAACGCGGCCCGCAGGCGCCGCTGCGCCGAGGAGGTCGGGGCGGGTGCGGTCACCGGATCAGATGTGGTCGAGGTCGCCCCACGCGGTGGACCAGGGGACCGCCGTGGGGTCGGGGACGATGGTGGGGTGCGGCACCACGCCGAAGTAGATGGGCCGGGACAGGAGCCGGGGCGGCACCCGCAGCAGTCCGGCCTGGCCGGCCAGCGCGCCGAGGCGCGAACCGGGGATGCAGGTGGTGGCGATCCCGTCGGCCTCCCCCGAATCGGTG
Source organism: uncultured Acidimicrobiaceae bacterium (assembly GCA_964498565.1). Classification (GTDB taxonomy): domain Bacteria; phylum Actinomycetota; class Acidimicrobiia; order Acidimicrobiales; family Salinilacustritrichaceae; genus Salinilacustrithrix. Next base: position 63 of record CAZCJT010000445.1, on the reverse strand, counting down.
TCACGCACGGCGGCGACGACCGCCCGAGCGGCCGGCCCGTCGAGCGCCAGCAGCTCGAGCAGG
>CAZCJT010000444.1:0-2858 GCA_964498565.1 uncultured Acidimicrobiaceae bacterium | reverse complement strand
GATCGCCCCGAGCCGGCCCGCCAGTCGCCCGGCCAGCGGCGTCACCACCAGCGTGGTGAGGGCGGCGGCGGCGAAGACCAGGAGCGGGTCCATGGCGGAGGGCACCGGCCGGGCCGGCGCCGGGGGATCAGACCGGGTAGGGCTCGAACTTGGCGCAGAGGGTCCGGACCTCGTCGCGCACGGCGGCGATCTCGGACTCGTCGTCGCGGCCGTCGAGCGTGCGCACGATGAGGGCGGCGATGGCGTCCATCTCCTCCTCGCCCATGCCCTGGGTGGTGACGGCCGGGGTGCCGATGCGCAGGCCGGAGGTGATGTACGGCGGGCGGGGGTCGTCGGGGACGGTGTTCTCGTTGAGGGAGATGCCGGCCCGGTCGAGGGCGAGCCGGGCCTTCTTGCCGGACAGCTCCTCGTCGTAGGAGCGCAGGTCGACGAGCAGGAGGTGGTTGTCGGTGCCCCCCGAGACGAGGCGCAGGCCACGGCCGGCGAGCCCCTTGGCCAGCGCCTCGGCATTGCGGACGACCTGGGCGGCGTAGAGGCGGAAGTCGTCGGTGGCGGCCTCGGCGAAGGCAACGGCCTTGGCGGCGATGACGTGATCGAGGGGACCACCCTGCAGGCCGGGGAACATGGCCTTGTCGATGACCGGCGCCAGCTCCTCGGTGCAGAGGATGGCCCCACCACGGGGACCGCGCAGGGTCTTGTGCGTGGTGAAGGTGACGATGTCGGCCACGGGGACGGGTGAGGGGTGCGCGCCGCCGGCGATCAGGCCGGCGATGTGGGCGGCGTCGAACATGAAGTACGCGCCGACCTCGTCGGCGATGTCGCGGAAGGGCTGCGGGTCGATGATCCGGGGGTAGGCGGTGGCACCGGCGACGATGATCTTCGGGCGGTGCTCGAGCGCGACGTCGCGCACCTGGTCGAAGTCGATGCGCTCGTCGGATGGCGTGACGCCGTAGGAGACGAAGTCGTACAGCTTGCCGCTGGCGTTGACCGGCGAGCCGTGGGTGAGGTGCCCCCCCTGGTCGAGGCGCAGCCCGAGCACGGTGTCACCGGGCTCGAGCAGGGCCAGGTACACGCCCATGTTGGCGTTGGCGCCGGCGTGGGGCTGGACGTTGGCGTGGGCGGCGCCGAAGAGGGACTTGGCCCGCTCGATGGCGAGGTTCTCGACCTCGTCGATGACCTCGTTGCCGCCGTAGTAGCGCTTGCCGGGGTAGCCCTCGGAGTACTTGTTGGTCAGCACCGAGCCGGAGGCCCGCAGCACCGCGGGCGAGGTGAAGTTCTCCGACGCGATCAGCTGGAGGGTGGTGTTCTGGCGCTCGACCTCGCGGTCGATCAGGCCGAACAGCTCGTCGTCGTCGATCTCGGGCCAACCCATCAGCCCAGGATGCCACCTTCGCCGGCCTCGATCGCAGCGATCCCGTCGATCCGGCGCTGGTGTCGGCCGCCCTCGTACGGCGTCGAGAGCCACAGCGCCAGGATCTCGTCGGCCAGCCCGTCGGCCACGATGCGGGCGCCCATGGCCAGCACGTTGGCGTCGTTGTGCTCGCGGCTCATGCGCGCCGTGTAGAGCTCGTTGCACAGCGCGGCCCGCACGCCGCGCACCTTGTTGGCGGCGATCTGCTCGCCCTGGCCTGAGCCCCCGAGGACGATGCCGCGGTCGGCGTCGCCGGCGACGACGGCGCGACCGACGGCCGCCATGATCGGCGGGTAGTCGACGGACTCGGTGGAGTGGGTGCCGAGGTCCAGGGCCTCGTGGCCGAGGTCAGTGATGGTGCCGAGCAGGTGCTGCTTCAGCTCGTAGCCGGCGTGGTCGGCGCCGATGGCGATGCGCAATGGGGGCTCCGGAGCGGGGTCAGGGGAACAGGTGGGAGACGACGATGTCGAGCAGCTCGTCGAGGGTCTCCGCCGTGCGACGGTAGGCGGCGGTCGGACGGCCGTAGGGGTCCGGCACCTCGTCCTCGGGCGCCACGCCGAGGACGTCGGAGGGTCGGCGCCCAGCACCGATGCGCGCGAGCCAGTCGCTCACGCCCTCGCCGTCCCGCCGGGGTCCGTGGGCGCGGGCGCGGCGGGCGAGATCGGGGAGCGTGAAGGTGCGGGCGAAGGCGTCGCGGTCGAGCACCGCGATCTCCCGGACGTGCATGCGCTCCATGCACAGCACCAGGTCGGGTTCGACGAGGTGGTCGGCGGTGATGCGACGGCTGCGGTGTCCCTGCAGGTCCATGCCCCGGCCGGCCAGCAGCTCGACGGCGGGCGGGGAGGCGGGACGATCCTGGGTGACGAAGCCGGCCGAGGAGATCGCGGCGGGCACGCCCCGATCTCCCAGTCGGTGGCGCAGCATGACCTCGGCCATGGGCGAGCGGCAGATGTTGCCCGTGCAGACGACGAGGATGCGTACGGGTGAGGCGTCGATGGCGCCGGAGGGTAGCGGCGACGGGTTGCGTGGTCGGAGCCACCGCCTCGTACATTCTTGACCGTTCGGTCAAGAAGCCTCGGAGGTCCCCGTGTCGCTCGATCCCCGCACCCCGGTCATCATCGGCGTCGGCCAGCGCAGCCAGCGAGTCGACCGCGGGGAGCCCGAGCTCGAGCCGGTCGACCTCATGGTCGTCGCTGCTCGCTCGGCGCTCGAGGACGCCGGCGTGGCCGACGCCTCGGCGATCGACTCGGTGCGCACCGTCGGGCTGCTGTCCTGGCGCTACACCGACCCGGGCTCGCTGGTGGCCGACCGCCTGGGCGTCGGGCACCCCGTGGACAGCGCCATCGCCGCCATGGGCGGCAACTCCCCGCAGATGCTCCTCAACCGCACCGCGCTCGACATCCAGGGCGGCGCGGTCTCCTGCGTCGTGCTGGCCGGCGCCGAGTCG
>CAZCJT010000443.1:0-2859 GCA_964498565.1 uncultured Acidimicrobiaceae bacterium | reverse complement strand
GATCCGGGGTCGGATCGGGCGCCGTCGACGTGGTCGGTGGTGGCGCCGTCGTGGTGGACTCCGGTGCGGCGCTGGTGGTGGGCTCGACCGGCTCGGTGACCTCGGTGGTGGCGTCGCTGCTGCGCTCGACGGTGGTCCCGTCGCTTCCGCACGCAGCCAGCACGAGGCCCGCCGCCGCGAGCCCCAGCAGGCGTCGTCGTCGCATCGGCTCCACGGTAGGGGTGGCGGTGGCGAGTTCCTCGTCGGCCGCCGGACTCAGACGCGGATGGCCAGCATGGCGGTGTCGTCGTGGACGCCCGCCCCGAGCATGGCCTCGGCCAGGCCGTCGAGGATCTCGTGGACCGTCCCGTCGAGCGTGGACGCCACGTCCCGGAGCCGTTCGAGGCCGACCTCGATGCTCTCCCCCCGCCGCTCGTACAGGCCGTCGGTGAACAGGACCACCACGCTGCCGGGCGGGATGGTGGTGCGCTTCACCGGGTACGACGCGTCGTCCAGGAAGCCGATGGGCGGCCCGGGCGCCACCCGGAGGAAGCGTGTCTCCTCGGGGCCGATGAGCAGCGGGGCGGGGTGGCCGGCGCTGGCGAAGGAGATGGTGCGGGCGACCGGGTCGATGTTCCCGCACAGCATGGTGACGAAGTCGCCGCGGATGTGCTCGAGGCCGTTCACCGCCTGCAGGATCGCGGCCGGGTCGGTGTCCTGGCCGGCGACGGCGTGCGTGGCGTAGCGCATGGCCGCCATGACGGCTGCTGCCTTCACGCCGCGCCCCACCACGTCGCCCACGACGACGGTGAAGGTGCCGTCGGCGTCGTCGATGACGTCGTACCAGTCGCCGCCGATCTCGGTGCCCTCGGCGCCGGGGAAGTAGCGGGCCCCCACCTCGACGCCCTCCAGGCGGTCGAGGTGGGTGGGCAGGAGGCTGTGCTGCAGGGTGTGGGCGATGTCGTGCTCGCGCTGGTACATCTCGTGCAGCTCGTCGGTGAAGGTCTCGGCGTCGAGCCGGCGGCGGTGGAGGCTCTCGACCAGCACGGCCGCGATGCCACCGGACAGCAGTCCGGCGACGGCGGCGAGCCACGGCAGGACGGCGAGGAGACCACCGCCCAGGGTCTCGGCCGGCGTGACGACGAAGTGCAGCTCGGTGTCGCCGAAGGGCACGGTGCGGTTCGCCCGCCGACCCTCGATGGGCAGCTCCGGCGTGGTCGAGGTGAGGAGGTCCTCGTCCTCCTCGTCGGTTCCGAGGTAGATCGCCACGTCGATGCCCTCGAACGCCGCGCCTTCGCGGTCCTCGCTGATCCGGGCGTTCGGCAGGCGGGCCTCGGCCATGACGGCGAGGTCGGTCTCCTCGACCGGCGTCGTGTACACGATGCGCCGGTCCTCGCCGTCGAGGAAGCCGGCGACGTGGATGGTGCCGGGGTCGGGCCCGCCCTCGTCGAGCAGCCGCTCCCGCCCGTCCCGGTCGACCACGGAGGGTTCACCGAGCTCGACGACCGGCTGGACGTCGTCCCGGCGCAGCACGGACAGGGAGGCGAAGGCATCCTCGCGGATGTCCCCTTCGAGCTCGACGCGCATGGCCTCGATGTCGCCGTCGAGCAGCTCCACCACCCGGGCCACCTGGGCGACGTTGGTCAGGATGCGCGGGACGGCGGCCTGGAGGAGGGCGGTGGCCTCCTCGGCCTGTTGCGAGAGGAGCCGGGCCTCGTTGGCCTCGTGGGCGCGCTGGGCCGCATAGGTGAGGCCTGCGGTGAGGAACAGGCAGAGTGCGACGACGACGATGGTGGCGCGGCCGATGCGCGGTGGGCCGGATGGCACGGCGGGAAGGTACTCCGGGTCCTCGGGAGGGATGGGGGCGTCAGGACGCGGTCGTCAGCCGGCGCGAGCATCGCACGGTGACGGTGCCTTCCGTGCTGTCGACCACGAGGGAGTCGGTGTAGGCCCGGACGATCATCAGGCCCCGACCGCCGCCCCGGAGCGGGTCGTCGAGGTCCCAGTGGCGGATGTCGGTGATCCCGTCGGGCACCCGGTTCGACACCTCGACGTTGACGACGTCCCCGTCGACCTCGGCCCGAACCTCGGCGCCCCCCTCGACGTGGTCGGCGCTCTCGATCGCGTTCGACGCCAGCTCGCTGACGACCACCGACATGTCCTCGAGGAGCTCGTCCTCGTCGGCCAGCTCGGCCAGCCACGCCACGAAGGCCTGGCGAGCGGCGCTGACGGATCCGGCACCGGTGCCCAACGTCCATGAGAACTCGCCGTGTCGTCGACTCGTCGCGCTCTCCTGGTGCACCGCTGCCTGCCTCTCCTGGTCCCCACAGATGTCGCCCCTCCCCGGGACCTGCGGCGTGGGCACAAATGTACGGCATCGGCGGCCGCATCCGGGCACGGGGCGGAGGACGGCGGTCACCGGCCGTGGCGCCCCCGGACGCGGACGGGCCCCGGTCGAGTCCGCGCCGTTGAGGAGCTCGACCGGGGCCGTCTGCCGTCAGCCCGTCAGCACCGGCCAGGAGGAGCCGGTGCCGACATCGCCGGAGGGGGGGGTCAGCTCTGGGTGTTCGCTGCTTCGCTCGGGGCGTGCTCGGCGTCGGACTGGCCGTTGCTGCGAGCGACCTCGGAGACGGTGGCGCCGTGGTCGGGCCCGGCCGGAGCGTTGCGGGCGGTGTCAGAGACGTGCTGGCCGTGGTTGTCGGGGGCGGGAGCGTCGGTCTTGGTCTCCGTCTCCGTCTCGGTCTCCGTCTCGTCCTCGAGGTCGGTCTGGTCCTCGGCACCTTCGACGTCGTCGGCCGGCTGGCGCTGGGGGACCTCGCCGCTGGATGCGCGGGCGGCCTCGAGCGCGACGTCCGCCTGGGGCGCGGCCTGGTCCTGCAG
>CAZCJT010000442.1:0-2864 GCA_964498565.1 uncultured Acidimicrobiaceae bacterium | reverse complement strand
CCAGGCGCTGGATGACGTGGGCCAGCTCGGCGGCCCGCAGGTCGCCCCGCAGGGTGAGGCCGTGGGCGTCGTCGAGGACGGCGTAGCGCTCGAGCGGCTCGAGGCGGTCGAGGCCGTCGAGCACGGCGGCGCGGAGGTCGGCGTCGTAGGACACCCTGTAGAACGCGTGGCCACCGGCGTTGACGATCACCGGCTGCTCACCGGTCGCCTCCGCACCCATGGCCAACGTGGCGTGACGACCCTCGAGCAGGAGGCGCTCCGTCCCGGCACCGCTGCGCACCACGACGGGCACGTGCCACGTCGTGGCGTCCTGGTCCCCGGGGTCGAGGAAGCGGAACCGCTGCTGGGAGAGGTGGAGGGCACCGTCGCGCTGGCTGGCCGACACCAGGGGGAAGCCACCCTGGAAGATCCAGGAGTCCATCATCGCCCGCACCGGCTCGCCGGTCTCGGCCTCGAGCGCATCCCAGAGGTCGCCGGTCTCGGTGTTCCCGAACTGGTGGGTCTGCAGGTACCGGCTGATCCCGTCGCGGAACGCGTCCTCGCCGAGGTACTGCTCGAGCATGCGGACGACCGCCGAGCCCTTCTGGTAGGTGAGCGTGTCGAACATCCCCTCGGCCTCGGCGGGGGTGGCCACGGGGTACTCGATGGGGCGGGTCGTGGCGAGCGAGTCCACGTCGAACGCACCCGATCGCTCGCGACCGAAGTGCATCCAACGCTCCCAGTCGGGACGGAAGGCGGCCGAGCAGCGCATCTCCATGAAGGTGGCGAACGCCTCGTTCAACCAGATGCCGTTCCACCAGCGCATCGTCACGAGGTCGCCGAACCACATGTGGGCCAGCTCGTGGGCGATCACGTCGACCACTGCGAGCAGCTCGGACTGAGTGGCCGACTCCGGATCGACGAGCAGGAGGGTCTCGCGGTAGACGACGCAGCCCAGGTTCTCCATGGCCCCGAACGCGAAGTCGGGCACGGCCACCATGTCGACCTTGTCGCCGGGGTAGGCGATGCCGTAGTAGTCGGCGAAGAAGCGCAGCGCGAACGCCCCGACCTCGAGCGCGAACTCGGCGAGCTCGCCCTGGCCCGGACGGTGCACGATCCGCAGCGGCACGCCGTCGACGTCGACGGGGCCCGTGGTCTCCATCGGGCCGACCACGAACGCCACCAGGTAGGTGGACATCGGGATGGTGTCGGCGAAGCGGATGCGGACGACGCCTCCGCCCAGGTCCTCGCGGGAGAGCTCGGGGCCGTTCGAGAACGCCAGCAGGTCGTCGGCGACGTCGAGGGTCACGCCGAACACGGCCTTGCACGCGGGCTCGTCCCAGCACGGGAAGGCGCGGCGGGCATCGGTGGGCTCGAACTGGGTGACCGCGATGTGGCGGTCGTGGCCGGCATCGTCGGTGTAGGTAGACCGGTAGAAGCCGCGGAGGCGGTCGTTGAGCACGCCGGAGAACGACAGGTGGAGCGTGACCGAGCCGGCGGCCAGCGGGTCGGGCAGCGTGATGCGCACCTGCTCGAGCGCCTCGTCGAGCGTCACCTCGCCCTCGATGCGGCAGCCGTCGACATCGACCCAGGCATCGCCCACCTCCAGCTCGGCGGCGTTGCACACCAGCACGTCCGTGCCCCGCTCGACGTCGAGGGTGACGACCACGTCACCCCGAAAGGTGCTCGCCGCGAGATCGGGTGCCAGGCGCAGGTCGTAGCGGGTGGGACGGGCGTCCGTCGGGAGACGGCCGGACCCGTCGGTGGGAGCGGTGGCGTCGTCGGAGGGCACCGGGCAACGGTACCGGCCGCGTGTACCGTCGCCGAGCGTGACTCCCCCCGGATCCGAGCACATCCTGCGCGACCTCCGCGACGACGGCACGGCGCTCGACGTGGTGGGCATCGGCAACGCCCTCGTCGACGTGCTGAGTCACGAGGCCGAGGCCTTCGTCGCCCAGCACGACCTGGTCAAGGGAGCGATGACCCTCATCGAGCCCGAGCGGGCCACGCAGCTCTACGACGCCATGGGGCCCGGCATCGAGGTGTCGGGCGGCTCGGCGGCGAACACCATCGCCGGCGTGGCCTCCTTCGGCGGTCGGGCGGCCTACCTGGGCAAGGTCCACGACGACCAGCTCGGCGTGGTCTTCGCCCACGACATGCGGGCCAACGGCGTGGTCTTCCGCTCCGACCCCGCCGTCGACGGTCCGCCCACCGGCCGATGCCTCATCGTGGTGACGCCCGACGCCGAGCGGACGCTCAACACGTACCTGGGTGCGTCGGCCTTCTTCGGTTCCGACGACGTCGACGCCGAGCTGGTGGAGCTGGCCCGGTACACGTTCCTCGAGGGGTACCTCTTCGACCGCCCCGAGGCCAAGGCTGCCTACCGCGTCGCGTCGGAGATCGCGCACGGTGCCGGACGCAAGGTCGCCCTCACCCTCTCCGACACCTTCTGCGTGGAGCGGCACCTGGACGAGTGGCGCACGCTCGTGGTCGACCAGGTCGACGTCCTGTTCGCCAACGACGCCGAGCTGCGCGCCCTGTACGGCGTGCACATCGACGCAGCTGTCGACCGAGCCCGCGACGAGGTGGAGACGACCTGCGTGACCCTCGGCCCCGAAGGTTCGCTCATCGTCACGTCGGAGGCCATCGTCGAGGTGCCGGCGCACCCGGTCGAGGTCGTGGACACCACCGGGGCCGGCGATCTCTACGCGGCCGGCGTGCTGTTCGGCCTCGCCACCGGCCTGCCGCTGGCCGAGTGCGGACGGCTGGGCTCCATCGCCGCGTCGGCGGTGATCGGCCACACCGGTGCCCGACCGGGGCAGTCGCTGGCGCAGCTCTCGTGAGCTCGCCCGAGACCCCGCCCGACGCGTACGCGCGCGCCGTCG
>CAZCJT010000441.1:0-2865 GCA_964498565.1 uncultured Acidimicrobiaceae bacterium | reverse complement strand
TCAGAGGGATTCCAGGTCGACCCGGAGGCGATTCGCCTCGCGGTGGTCGAGGCAGTGGGAACCGAGGTCACGCGGGCGTTCAACCGACTCCGCGGGCGCGTGGACTAAACGAGGGAGGATCACGACGATGGCGACGAAGCTCATGAACCAGGATGACCTGACGGCCCTCATCAAGGACATCTGCGGCACGCAGGTCGCGGAGTTCGTGACCGCGGCGGTCAAGCAGCAGGTGGACCCGCTCGTGCAGCAGCAGACGAGCTGGATGAGCCGGATCATGGGCGGGGCCCACCAGGCCGAGCCCGTGATCCCGCCCGAGCAGCTCGGCATGAACCTGGCCCGGTGCATCCGCGCCACAGCCGCCGCGAAGATGGGCGGCGGGGGGCCGGAGCGGGCCATCGAGATCCTGCGGATGTGGGGCTCGCCGGACCTGGCCGAGAAGTGGACGGAGGCCCGCACCAAGGCGATGGCCGCGGGCGACGCCACGGCCGGCGGCTTCCTGGTGCCCCCGCAGTATAGCCAGGAGGTCATCGAGTTTCTCCGGGCCCGCACCGTCGTGCGCCGGCTCGGGGCCCGGTCCCTTCCGATGCCGACGGGCACGGTGAAGATGCCGAAGCTCTCCGGCGGGGCGACGTCCTACTACCTGGGGGAGAACACCAACGCGACTATCAGCCAGCCGGCGCTCTCCCAGCTGACGCTGTCCTTCAAGAAGCTCATCACGATGGTCCCGGTGTCGAACGACCTCCTGCGGTACTCCTCGCCGGGGGCCGACGCCATCGTCCGGGACGACACCGTCAACGCGATGCGGGTCCGGGAGGACTCGGCCTTCATCCGCGACACGGGCTCCGACCAGGCCCCCAAGGGGCTGCGATACTGGGCCCACCCGGACCATATCCTGACGATGACGGCCACCCCCTCCATCCAGGACACCTTCACGGACCTGGGGCGGCTGGTCCAGCTCCTCCTGGACGCCAACATCCCGATGATCTCGCCGGCCTGGATCATGGCCCCGCGGACGGAGATGTTCCTGAAGACCCTGATCAACTCGAACGGCGTCCCGGTCTTCCTGCCGGAGATGGTCGGCGGGCGCCTCTGGGGCTTCCCCTACGGCGTGACTACCGGCGTGCCGGTCAACGTCGGCAGCTCGAGCAACAAGAGCGAGCTCTTCCTGGTAGACATGGCCCAGGTCATCATCGGCGAGGCGATGAACCTGATCGTCGACGCCTCCCAGGAGGCGGCCTACCACGACGGGACGACCGTGCAGGCGGCCTTCTCGCTCGACCAGACCGTCGTGCGGGCCATCGCCGAGCACGACCTCGGGGTCCGGCACGACAAGGCCATCGCGGTGATGACGGAACTGACCTGGGCGCCGGGCAGCGTATAGGCCCTGGCCTGACTGACTGAGACACGGGAGGGACACAACGATGATCACGCGAGACATCCACCAGATGCTGGTCGTGCCGGCGTTCACGCACAACGCCAACTTCAGCGGGTGCGGGGCCGGCCCGCTGAACTGGACCTGCTCGACCGTCGGCGGGATCGAGGCCGCCGGCGCGACGGGCATGGGGGACTGCTCCATCTACTTCCCGGGGTTCGTCATCGACCGTCTCGGCCTCCGGGAGAGCTACCGCTCGCTCCTGGTGGCCCCGCTGGCCTACGGGGACGCGCTGACGACGGACGAGAACGCGCGCGTCCGCTTCCAGGGCATCTCGGTCGGGCTCCAGCACACCTCCGCCACGGGGGGGACCTGGGCCAACTACTCGACCGACGACTGGCTCATCTACCAGGGGCTGTGGCTGCAGACCACGGCGACGGCCACCTCGGCCGGCTTCTACACGCCGGTGCAGCGGGACGCCTCGGACGTGCTCGGCACGATCATGACCACGACGACCTCGACGGCCACGACGGGTATGGGGGACCCCACGACCAGCACGGGTATCTCGTATTATGTCGGCCCCGGGGCCGCCTTCGACCTCGGCGGGGCCAACCGGTACATCCGGGCCCTCATCCGCCCCCACCTGGAGGCGACGGGCTGCGGGGCGGTCTTCATGCGGGTCTCGGCCACCCACATCTTCGGCGAGCCCGACCTGGCCCGGCCGAGCGCGACGGCGGTCAAGCGGATCCTGGTGACGACTCCGTGCGCGACGTAGTCCTCGTCCCCATCCGCCTGCTCCGCCCCGTGACCGCCCCCACGGGCGGCCACTGGAACGCGGGCGAGGTGGCGGGCTTCGAGCCGGAGGTGGCGGCGGGCCTCATCGCCCGGGGCGCGGCGGAGCGCGTCCCGGAGAAGGCGCCTGAGATGCCACAGAAGGACAAGATGGTGCGCGGTGGACTCAAGAAAGGCGGGTAATCCCTAACCCCACAGGGCCACCCATCCCGGCCCTGGAGATGGAGGCGACATGGCCAGCGATAGAGACTACGCCTCACAGGCCCCCGGCGCGACCGGGGTCGACCGGAATCACCCGGCCGAGCAGGGGCATCAGCTCACGATTATCGACGCCGACCAGGGCGTCGTCGAGGCGATTCCCCGGAGGAAGAAGTTCGCCATCTGCGGGTTCGCCGCCTCGAGCCGGATGCTGGCCCCCTTCGGCGACCCCCAGTACGAGATCTGGGGGCTGAATCAGCTCTACCGGCATATCCCCCGCGAGACCCGCCACTTCGACATCCACCGGAACTGGCGCGAGGATAACGTCCCCGGCACGGACCACCCGCTCTGGCTCGCGCAGTGCGGCATCCCGGTCTACATGGCCGAGCGGGAGCCCTCCATCCCCACGGCGGTGCGCTACCCCGTCGAGGACATCATGCAGCGGGTCGGGGGGATCGACTACTTCACCTCCACGGTCTCCTTCATGCTCGCCCTCGCCATCC
>CAZCJT010000440.1:0-2868 GCA_964498565.1 uncultured Acidimicrobiaceae bacterium | reverse complement strand
CCGGGTCGGCGCCGGTGTCGAGCGGCGACTCGCCCGCGCGCTGCAGCTGCCACCACCCGGCGGCGGCGACCATCGCGGCGTTGTCGGTGCAGTTGGCCCGGTCGGGCAGGTAGGCGGCGAGGCCGTCCTCGGCGCACACGGTGAGGATCTGCTCGCGCAGGCGCGAGTTGGCTGCCACCCCGCCACCGATGCTGATGCCCTTGGCGCCGAGCTCCACGGCGGCCCGGCGGGTCTTGGTGACGAGCACGTCGACCACGGCCTCCTGGAAGGAGGCGGCGACGTCCTCGGCGCTGACGTCGGGGTGCTTGCGCACGTGGTTCACGACCGAGGTCTTCAGGCCGGAGAACGAGAAGTCGTAGGGGCGGTCCGGCAGTGCCCGGGGGAAGGCGATGGCCTGCGGGTCCCCGTTGATGCTGATGCGGTCGATGGCCGGTCCGCCCGGGTAGCCGAGACCGAGGTAGCGGGCGACCTTGTCGTAGGCCTCGCCGGCGGCGTCGTCGATGGTCCCGCCCAGCACCCGGTAGCTGCCCTCGGCCTCCCAGTGCACGAGCATCGTGTGGCCGCCCGACACGAGCAGCACGACCACCGGCAGCTCGAAGGTCGGGTCCTCCAGCATGGCGGCGTAGAGGTGGGCCTCGAGGTGGTTGACGGCGATGAAGGGCACGTCCCACACCAGCGCGAGCGCCTTGGCCGCCGACACGCCGACCAGCAGGGAGCCGACCAGGCCGGGGCCGTAGGTGGCGGCCACGGCGTCGATCTCGTCGTCGGCGATGCCGGCCTGGACGATGGCCTCGGCGATGACGGGGTTGAGCATCTCCACGTGGGCGCGGGAGGCGATCTCGGGCACGACGCCGCCGAAGCGGGCGTGGCGATCGATCTGGCTGGAGATCACCGACGACAGCTGCACGCGCCCCTCGCGGACGACGGCGGCGGCGGTCTCGTCGCAGGAGCTCTCGATGCCGAGCACCGTGCGCACGGCGGAGTGGTCGCGGGTGGGGTGGGTCACGTCGCCTCGCGGAGGGTCGGGGTGGGCAGCGAACGCTCGATGGCGAGGAGCCGGTCGCGGTACTCGGCGGTGTCGATGTCGGTCGCCCACATGATCAAGGCGTCCTCGTTGGCATCGGAGTAGTAGTTCTTCCGCACGCCGGCGGGCACGAAGCCGAAGTGCCGGTACAGCTCCTGCGCGCCGGTGTTCGAGGCGCGGACCTCGAGCGTCAGCGCCTCGGCCCCCTCCTCGAGGCTCCGCCGGACCAGCTCGAGCATGAGGCGTGTGGCGATCCCCTGGCGGCGGTGCCCCGGGTCGACGCCGACGTTGGTGACGTGGCCGTCACCGGCGACGAGCATGAGCCCGGCGTAGCCGACGATCTCCGTGCCGACCCGCGCGACCAGGTAGGCCCGGGACTCGGTGTAGCGCAGCTCGGACAGGAAGAGGCTGAGCGACCACGGACGCGGGTTGGCCTGCTCCTCGATGCGAAGCACGCCTCGGAGGTGCCGGCGGCGCATGGGCCCGATGCGAACGGGGGCCGAGGCGGCCCGACGCTCGTCGCGCTCCTCCATGACCATGCTCAGCGGACCTCGCCGGGCGTGAGGCCCTCGCGGGTGCTCCAGTTGATCTCGGCGTCGGGGGCTCGCAGGTAGAGGGGCTCGAGCTGCCAGGGCTGCACGAAGTCCTCCCGGATGGCGCGGGCGTGGGCGAGCTGGACCAGCGAGGCGGCGTTGGGGTGGGCGAGGTGCTGCTCGGCGACCTCGACCCGGATGATGCCGCCGAGCTCGTCGGCGTAGCGCAGGCCGCCGTCGCCCACGATGAGGTACTCGCTGTCGGTGGCCTCCAGGTCGGCCCGCAGGTCGTCGGGGCTGGCCACGACGGGGTCTCCCAGGCGCTGCACCCCGCCCGGCGTGGGGCGGTAGCGGGCGTAGAACACCTCGCCGCGGCGGGCGTCGATGACGGCGACGATCTCCCGGGAGGTGTGGCGCAGGGGCCAGGCCAGGAGGTCGAGGCTGGGGATCCCGATCATGGGCACCCGCAGGGCGTGGGCCATGGCCTTCGCCGCCGCGATGCCGACCCGCAGCCCGGTGAACAGCCCAGGGCCGATGTCGACGGCCACCACCGAGATCTCGTCGAGCTCGATGCGGGCCTGGCGGCGGACGAAGTCGATGGCGGGCGCCAGGTTCTCGGCGTGGCGCTTCCCGCGAGCCGAGTGGGAGGACGCCAGCACGCCCTCGTGACCACCGATGGCGCACCCGACCTGCTTGGTCGACGTGGAGATCCCGAGGATCAGCATCAGGCCTCCGCCCAGGGCTGGAGCTGCTCGGCCAGCGTGCGGTGCCGGGCCGACCAGCGGCCCCCGACGCAGCGCAGCTCCAGGTGGCGATCGTCGTCACCCTCGCCGTAGCGCATGGCGATCTCGAGGTAGTCGTTCGGCAGGGCCGGCGCCACCGCGTCGCCCCACTCGATGAGCACCACGCCGCCACCGTCGAGCAGCTCCGACACGCCGATGTCCTCGAGCTCGGCGAGGCGCTCGAGCCGGTAGACGTCGAGGTGGTGCAGCACCAGCGCGCCCTCGTACTGGTGGGCCAGCGTGAAGGTGGGGCTCGTGATGGGCTGGTCGACGCCGAGGGCGGCGCCGAAGCCCTGCACGAAGGCCGTCTTGCCGGCCCCCAGCTCGCCGGCGAGCAGGATCACGTCGCCGGCCGTCGCCTGCTTGGCCACCACGGCCGCCAGCTCGCGGGTGGCGTCGACGCTGTCGGTGCGGGCGCGCAGGATCATGCGACTGGTCCGGCACCGGTGGCGTGGTCGTCGGGGCGCGGCACGGCGGCAACGTTACCGCTGGCGCCGAGGCGGCTCACCAGCCCTCACCGCGGGTCACG
>CAZCJT010000439.1:0-2870 GCA_964498565.1 uncultured Acidimicrobiaceae bacterium | reverse complement strand
CGCCACGACGACGGCCGCCGGGCCGGCCAGGGCGAACAGCCGGCGGACCATGGCGTGCAGCACGGGGCCCAGCGCAGCGAGCAGCACGAGGTTGGTGCCCACGGCGACCACCCACGGGTCGAAGGGCAGGATGCTCATGGGGACGGCGAGCAGGGCCGGGTAGCCCGAGGAGTAGAAGGGCATCCCGTAGAGCATCGGCTCGCCGCCGCGGGCCGACAGGTACACGGCCTCGCCGAGGAACCCGAGCTCGTCGTCGAACATGGTGACGCCACCGACGCGCTGCAGGGCGATGGTCGCCAGCCCGAACGCGAGGGGCACGACGGCGGTCGCGACCCACTGGAGACGTCCGAGCACGGGAGGCGACCCTACCGGCCGTGCTGCCGGGGCCCGGATCGTGCGTTGACGGCACAAGGCGGTCGACCGCGTACCCTGGTGGGCCGGCCGGCTGTCACGAGAGGCGCCAGTTGCGTCCAGCCGCCGCTTCCCGAACACCCGAACGCAACAACGAGGAGCTGGCGCGCCATGACGACGCTGGAGACCGACGGCCGCGACTTCAAGGTCGCCGACCTGTCCCTGGCCCCCTGGGGCCGCAAGGAGATCGAGCTGGCCGAGGTGGAGATGCCCGGCCTGATGGCGCTGCGGGCCGAGTACGCCGACGCGCAGCCGCTGGCCGGCGCCCGGATCATGGGCAGCCTGCACATGACCATCCAGACGGCCGTGCTGATCGAGACCCTCACCGCTCTCGGCGCCGAGGTGCGCTGGGTGAGCTGCAACATCTTCTCCACCCAGGACCACGCGGCCGCTGCGGTGGCCGTCGGTCCCGACGGCACGGCGGAGCACCCCCGCGGCGTCCCCGTCTTCGCCTGGAAGGGCGAGACGCTGGCCGAGTACTGGTGGTGCACCGAGCAGGCCCTGCGGTGGCCCGCCGGCCCGCACGGCGAGACCGGGCCGAACATGATCCTCGACGACGGCGGCGACGCCACGCTGCTGGTCCACAAGGGCCTGGAGTACGAGAAGGCCGGGGCCGTGCCCGAGGCCACCGACGACGACTCGGAGGAGTGGACCGAGGTCGTCGCCCTCCTGACCCGCCTCCAGGCGCAGGATCCCAAGCTGTGGCACGCGATCGCCCCCGACATCAAGGGCGTGACCGAGGAGACCACCACGGGCGTGGCCCGGCTCTACCAGATGCACCAGGCCGGCCAGCTGCTGTTCCCGGCGATCAACGTGAACGACTCGGTCACCAAGTCCAAGTTCGACAACCTGTACGGCTGCCGCCACTCGCTGATCGACGGCATCAACCGCGCCACCGACGTGATGATGGGTGGCAAGGTCGCCGTCGTCTGCGGCTACGGCGACGTCGGCAAGGGCTGCGCCCAGTCCCTCCGGGGCCAGGGTGCCCGGGTGGTCGTCACCGAGGTCGACCCGATCTGCGCGCTGCAGGCCGCCATGGACGGCTACGAGGTCACCACGCTCGAGGACGTGGTCGAGCGGGCCGACATCTTCGTCACCGCCACCGGCAACAAGGACATCATCCTCGCCGGCCACATGGCGAAGATGAAGCACAACGCCATCGTCGGCAACATCGGCCACTTCGACAACGAGATCGACATCGCCGGCCTCAACCGGATGAGCGACGTCACCAAGACCGAGATCAAGCCCCAGGTGCACGAGTACGCGTTCCCCGACGGGCATTCGATCATCATGCTGGCCGAGGGTCGCCTCCTGAACCTGGGCTGCGCCACCGGCCACCCCAGCTTCGTGATGAGCTGCTCGTTCTCGAACCAGGTGGTCGCCCAGATCGAGCTGTTCAACAAGACCCAGGATTACGCCCTCGGCGTCCACGTCCTGCCCAAGCAGCTGGACGAGAAGGTGGCCCGCCTGCACCTCGGGAGCCTCGGCGTGAAGCTCACGAAGCTGTCGACGGAGCAGGCCGACTACATCGGCGTCCCCACCGAGGGCCCGTACAAGTCGGACCACTACCGGTACTAGGGCCTCCAGGCCGGGGCCAGGTGCAGCGCCGGCCCCGTGCCCCTGCCGTCGACGGTACGTTCTGGCCGATGATGGCCCGGATCCGCCCCACCCGCCCACGCCTCGAACCGCTCCCGGAGGATGACCTCGGCGACGACGCGCGCGGCGCCATGCCGGGGCCGACCCTCAACATCTTCGCCACCCTCGCCCGCCACCCGAAGCTGCTGAAGCGGTGGCTGGTGTTCGGCAACCACGTGCTGGGCAAGAGCACGCTGCCCGAGCGCGAGCGCGAGCTCGCCATCCTCCGGGTCGGGTGGCGCTGCGGCGCCGAGTACGAGTTCGGCCAGCACACCATCATCGGCACCCGGGCCGGCGTCACCGACGACGAGGTGGTGGCGCTCACCGGCGAGCTCGAGGACGGCGGGTGGAGCGACGCGGACCGGACCCTGCTCGTCGCCGTCGACGAGCTGCACGACGACCAGTGCATCACCGACCAGACGTGGGACGCGCTGGCGCAGCGCTGGGACGAGCAGCAGCTGCTCGACCTGATCTTCACCGTGGGTCAGTACACCCTCGTGTCGATGGCGCTGAACAGCCTCGGCGTGCAGCGCGACGCCGGCGTCCCCGGCTTCCCCGACCGCGGGTGAGGCCGGACCGACAGGCGGGCCGCCTCGCCGGCAAGGTTGCGCTGGTGGTCGGCGGCGGCCAGACCCCGGGCGAGACCACCGGCAAGGGCCGGGCCATCTCCCGGCGCTGAACGCCCTGTGCCACGAGGTGGCGATGGGCAACGCCGCGCGCGGCATCCGCTGCAACGCCGTGATGCCCGGACTGATGGACACGCCGATGGCGGTCGACGCCATGGCCGCCGCGCTCGGCGTCGAGCGGGCCCGGGTCGCCGAGGG
>CAZCJT010000438.1:0-2871 GCA_964498565.1 uncultured Acidimicrobiaceae bacterium | reverse complement strand
CCGTGCTCGGCGCCGCGCTGCGGGCCAAGCGCGACGGCGAGGGTCGGACGTCGACCGCGCCGCAGGGGTGATCCGGCGGTGAGCGGCGGCCCGGACGGCCCATCCGATCTCTTCGTCGACGACCCGCTCGTCCGGGAGACGCTGGAGATCGAGCACCGGCTGCGGGACAACGGCTACGCCAGCCTCCCTCACGTGCTCGAGCTGAGCGGCGAGTTCACCTTCGAGGGGGCCACGGTCGAGGAGGTCCTCGCCGAGGCCCGCCGGTACCTGCTCCACCAGCAGTCCGTGGAGCTGTCGGGGGCGCGGATCCTCGCGTCCATCGGGGTGGTGGCGGTCAAGGCGGCCGCCTTCGACGCCCTCGTGGAGCTGCACTCGGATCGGCGCCCACCACCGACGCCGGAGTGAGGCCGCCGGCCACGGCACGCCGCCGTGGCCGGCACCACCGGTGGGTTCAGCGGGGGTCGACGATGGTGAGCGTCGCCTGCGCGGCGGCCAGGACGCGGCGCTGCTCGTCCTGGCGGTACAGCTCGCAGCGGACGACCGCCGAGCGCCTCGTCATCGCCACCACCGTGGCCTCGGCGTCGACGGTCTCGGCCTTGAGGGGAGCCAGGTAGTTGACCTTGATCTCCGTGGTGGCCGCCCACTGCCCCCGCTCCATCAGCGGGTACACGACCACCCCGGTGACGTGGTCGACGATCGCGGCCGTCACGCCGCCGTGCGCGTTGCCGAACGGCGTGAGCAGCTCGGGGCTCACGGTCGCCGTGCAGTAGAAGCGGCCGGGCTCGAACCGCACGTGGGTGATGCCGAGGTAGGCGGGCAGGCCGCCGGCGGCCGCCCCGGCCTCGAGCATCCCCTGGGCGATCCTTTCGTCGTAGCGCTCTTCGAAGCTCATGCGACACAACATAGGAGGCGTCTCATGACGCCGCCGATTCCCTATACTCCCGGAGTGGCTCGCTCCGTGAGGGAATCCTGGCGCAACGACACTCCCTCGACGCTCGACGAAGCCCGCGATCGGCTCATCGACGCGGCGGAGGCGTGCTTCTCGCGCTTCGGCGTCTCCAAGACCACCCTGGAGGACATCGCCTCGCAGGCCGGCGTCTCCCGGGCCACCGTGTACCGCTACTTCGACGGCGGTCGGGACGAGATCATCCTCGGTGTGGTGCTGCGCGAGGCGAGCGAGTTCCTCGAGGCGCTGCAGCGGCGCGTGCAGCGGGAGTCCGATCTCTCCGACGCCATCGTCGAGGGTGTCCTCTTCACCATCGGCGCCGTCCGCAAGAACGAGCACCTGGCCCTGCTGTTCGCGCCCGAGGCCGCCGGCCACACCACGTCGGTGGCGGGCGCGTCCACCGCGCTGTTCGAGCTCACCACCGACTTCCTCCGTCCCATCTTCGAGCGGGCCCGGCGGGAGGGCCAGCTCCGAGAGGGCGTGGTCGCCGAGGACGCAGCCGAGTTCGTCCTGCGCATGATCCTGTCCCTGCTCTCCGTGGACGGACCTCGTCGCCGCTCCGATGCCAAGCAGCGCCAGTTCCTGCGCACGTTCTGCGCCGGGGCGATCGTCGGGCCTCCCGCCTGAACCCAGCTGGCCCTCGTCGCGGCGCACCGAGGCAGCAGGAAGAGGAACAGAAGGAGGGTGGCTCAGGTGTGGCGAACACCACACCATGGGTCATCCAAGGGGTTGGCGGTCGAGGGTTCGTCCCGGCCGCGATGAGGGAGTCACGACGAGATCCGCGCCGCGCTTGCTGCGCTCGCGGAGGCTCGGGGGGCTGTTGCTGCTCGGGCTTGCGGGACAGCTCGCCCTGGTCGGCGGACCTGCGAACGCACAGGAAGCGGAGTTCCGAGTCGGGTCAGGCAGGGCCAGCGCCAAGCTGGTCAAGGTCGGTCCGTCTCGCGGTTCGCTGGCCCTCGCGCCTGCCGTCGGGCAGGTGCTGTCCGACTTCCTGAACACCCAGGGGCGCGGCGACGTCCGCATGGTGGACCTCGGCATCCTCGCCGACTTCGTCCCCCCGGAGCTCACCCAGCAGCTGCCGACCCTCAAGGTCGTCTCCACCGAGGAAGGTGCCGAGGCCGGGCGCACCACCACGATCGGCACGCCGGCCGAGGTGCCGGTCGGCGCTTCGGCCGCCGAGCTCCACGCCGCTGCGGGACCGGCGCCCTACGGCCGCTCGACGTTCAGCCTGTCGCCCGTCGACCTCGGTTTCGTCCGCATCTCCGGTGGGAGCACCGAGGCGTTCAGCGGCGTGGTCGACGGCACGGTGCGCGAGGCGGTCGGGCGGGTCGAGGTCGGTCGCGTCGATATCGCTGGCGGTGCCCTGGTCCTCGAGGGTCTGGAATGGGAAGCCGTGCACCGCAGCGGCTCCAAGAGCGAGGAGCAGGGCCGGTTCACCGTCGGGTCGGTCTCCGTGGCCGGGCAGCGCTTCGCCGCCCCTGACGGGGCCGAGAAGCCGCTGGCCGACGTTCTCGCCGCCGCCGCCCCGGTGCTCGATCCGCTGGGCCTGCAGATCGAGCTGCCCCGTGCCCGCATCGAGGGAGGCGGCGTCGAGATGACGCCGCTGCGCATCACCTTCGCCGACTCCCAGCTGGGCCGGGTGGCCGGGCCGCTGCTCGAGGGCATCCAGCCGGTCCGCGAGGCGCTCGTCGACGGCATCCGCAGCGCCTCCGAGGAGGCCGACATCGCGATCCTGCTCACCGACGTCGCCCTCGGCCTGGTCGCCGGCGGCTCCAGCCTCGATGTGGAGATCGGTGGAGCGACCGCCCAGACCGCCGAGTCGAACGAGCGGTTCAGCTTCGGCTCCGGTTCCGGCGGCTTCGACCTGTCGGCGGGCGACGCGGCGTCGATCGGCGCCGGCGGTGCCCGGGCCCCGGCGTCCTTCG
>CAZCJT010000437.1:0-2875 GCA_964498565.1 uncultured Acidimicrobiaceae bacterium | reverse complement strand
GCCTGGCCCCCGGTGCCGAGCAGCGGATCGACCTGGTCGGGCCCGGGCTCCCCGGCCCGTGTCGGCCGCTGGACACCCGCACCCTCGTGGCTCCGCCCGGCGCGCTGGTCCACCGCATCGCCACCGTGAGCGACACCCACCTCGGCTCGCACAGCACCGGCTTCCTCCACACCATCATCGAGAAGCCCGAGCCGGCTGAGGCCCACCCCGTCCGCTGCGCTCGCGCCGCGCTCCGCGAGTCCCGGGCGTGGGGCGCGGACGAGGTCATCGTCAAGGGTGACCTCGTGGACCACAGCGAGCCGGGAGCGTGGGCGCTGGCCGACTCGGTGCTCGGCGAGGTCGACGTGCCGGTGTCGATCCTGCCCGGCAACCACGAGTGGTCGGGCCGGGGCGACCGCGATCCGGTCGCCGGCCTGGCCCGCCATGGCCGGAGCCTCGTCACCGGCGTCGGCCACGTCGACCGGCCCGGCATCCGAGTGGTCCTCGTCGACAGCACCATCCCCGGGGAGGACCCCGGCCGGCTCTCGGCGCTCCTCGACGACGTGCTCACCGCCGCCCGCGCCACGGAGCTCCCGCTCCTCGTCGCCATGCACCACCAACCGATGCGGTGGCGGGTGCCGACCTACCTGCCGGCCGGTGTGCCCGGCCCCGAGGCCCGCCACTTCCTGACCGAGCTCGGTGGGGCCAACCCGCAGGCGCTCGTGACCTCCGGTCACACCCACCGGCACCGGCGCCGCCACGTCGGCCCGGTGACGGTGACCGAGGTCGGGTCCACCAAGGACTTCCCGGGCACGTGGGCCGGCTACGACATCCACGAGGGCGGCATCGTTCAGACCGTGCGCCGCATCGCCGAGCCGTCCTGCATCCGCTGGACCGACCACACCCGTCGGGCTGCGCTGGGCGTGTGGCAGCTGTGGTCCCCGGGACGGTTGGGCGACCGCTGCTTCACGCGGACGTGGTAAGGGCCAGGCCGGGCCCGACCAGCGCGTCGGTGTTCTACTGACGGCCCATGGCCGACGGCGGCATCGAGCACCAGACCCAGATCCGTCGCACGCGGCGGTCGCCGACCGCCTTCCTCGCGCTCGTCGGCACGATCGTCCTGGCGGTGGCCGTCCTGCTGCTCCTGTGGGGCTCCGACGGCGACGACCGGCGCGGTGAAGCCACCCCCGAGCCGACGTCCACCAGCACCCCGCCGACCACCCCGCCGACGCGACTGCCGGTCGTCCACGTCATCGCCGACACCGACGACGGACCGCAGCCGGCCACCACGGCGACCGGACCGGGGACCGGTCCCGGCGACCGCTTCGAGGCGATGCAGGCCACACCGGTCCTCACCGACGGCCGGATCGCGGTGCTGGTCGACGGTGGGACCGTCCTGGCCGGCGCCCCCGGCGACGCCTTCCACCGGGTCGGCCCGGACGCTCCCCGCTCGGCGCTGGTGGCGTCGAACGAGCCCGGGCACGTGTGGGTGGTCGGGCCCGGGGACGAGCTGTCGCTCGTGTCCCTGGACGGGATCCCCAACCGGGTGCGGATCCCGCTCGACGGGCATCGAGTGCTCGGCCCGGCGGCGTTCGGCGTCGTCACCGTCGGGTCCGACGGGGCGGTGGCCTGGCGCCGGCCCAGCTTCGACCCCAGCCCGGTGCCGTTGCCCACCGGGCGCACGGCGGTGGACGCCGGAGGCGAGGTCGTCCTGGCCGAGCGCTCGCTCGGTGCCGAGGTGGGGCGGGGCTTCGAGCTGATCGCCGTGGACGATGGCGCCGTCGTCCAGGACTTCCTCGTCGGACCGTCGGATCGGGCCCCGGCGTTGGCCCCCGACGGCTCGGTCGTCGCGCTGCCGGGCGGGTTCGGGTGGACCGTGCGCGACGTCTCGTCCCGCGCCGAGCTGGGGTCCCTGCCCCGGGCTCCGGGGATGCCGGTGTGGATCGGGGAGGGGCGCTTCGCCGTCCTCGTCGACGGCGCCATCGTCCTCTCCGACGGCCGCCAGCTGTCCCCGCCGTGGCCGGTGCGGGACCTCGCCGAGCACTCCCCCTGATCAAGCAGGTGGCGACCGCCTGGCGAGGGCGTCGGCGAGAGGGCTACTCGTCCTCGATGGCGATGGCTTGCTTCGGGCAGCGCCGGACGGCTTCCTCGACCTGGGGCCGCAGCTCGTCACCCGGATGCTCCTGGAGGACGTAGAGGAAGTCGTCGTCGCGCACCTCGAAGACCTCGGGGGCGACACCCATGCAGATCGCGTTCGACTCGCACAGATCGAAGTCGACGACCACCTTGTAGCCCATGTCGGAAGCCTCTCTCGTCTCGACGGCAGTGGCGGCGGAGCGTAGCGGTCACGCCTCCGCGGGGCGGCCAGACTGCCGGGGTGCCCCGGCCGTCGAGCCTCTCCGCCCCGCAGGTCCGCCGTATCGTCCTGGCCGCCCAGGGGCTCGCCGCGCCGCGCCCCACCGGGCGGGTCGATCGGCGCCACGTGCTCGGCGTGGTCCGCCGCCTCGGCCTGGTCCAGCTGGACTCGGTGAACGTCCTGGTGCGGGCCCACCACATGCCGTTCTTCAGCCGGCTCGGTGCCCATGACACCCGGATCCTCGACCGGCTGGCCTACGAGGACCACGACCTGTTCGAGTACTGGGGCCACGAGGCCTCGCTGGTCGACGTGCGCCTGGAGCCGCTGCTGCGGTGGCGGATGGCCGAGGGGCACCGCTGGGGCGGACCGGCCACCGTCGGCCGCGAGCAGCCTGACCTCATCGGCCAGCTCGAGCGCCTCGTGCACGAGGTGGGGCCGGTCTCGGCCGCGGAGGTCGACGAGCTCCTCGGCACGCACCGAGATCGCACGGGGCCGTGGTGGGGGTGGAGCGACACGAAGAAGGCGCTCGAGCACCTGTTC
>CAZCJT010000436.1:0-2876 GCA_964498565.1 uncultured Acidimicrobiaceae bacterium | reverse complement strand
CGAGCTGGGCGCCGGCGGCGGACAGGCGCTCCCGGACGAGCCGGTCGACCGCATCGGCCAGCGCCCCGGCGGCGCGGGCGTGCTCGACGGTCGTGTCGTCCTGCAGCAGACCGGCCAGCAGGTCCCGATCACCGATGCCGGGGAAGGGCAACCACCACGATCGCGCCGCTTCCTCACCGTCGGTGGACAACCACGGCACGACCTTGCCGGCGTCCACGAGGCACCGGGCCACCAGCTCGATGCGAGCGGTCGGCTCGAGCGACGTGGGCGGCGCTTCTGCCGCGATCGCCCGTGCGGTCGCAGTCGGTGACATCCGCGTCGATTCTCGCGGACGGCGGACGGCGGACGGCGGACGGCGGCTCGCGCATCGAACCGGGCCGCGGTGCACGCCCCAGGCGCATGCTCCGCGGCCCAGAACGACCTCCGTGTGCAACCGGGGTGCCGTGCACGCACCGGAGGCGTGCCCAGCGGCCCAGAACGGTCAGGGGCGGTGGGCCAGGAGCAGGAACTCGGCGTGATCGATGTCGGGCGTCCGGCGGGCGTAGTCACCGGGCTCCACCGACCACACGGCGTCCACCTCGAGGCCCGCCGCCGAGGCGAGCAGGCGCAGCTCCCGCGGGGTGAAGCCGGTGGTCCACAGGTCGGCCTCGAGGTCGGTGCCGGCGGCGTCCTTCACGCAGGTCCGCTCGTGCATCACGCCGGCGTCGGCGTCGAAGTCACCGCCCTCCCCGGCCTGGAACCGGACCTGGAAGTAGGCCGAGAAGGCCGACACGGCGAGCCGACCGCCGGGCTTCAGCACCGACGCCAGCTCCCGGAGGGCCTGCAGGTCGGCGTCGATGGGGGCGCCCGGACCGCCGAGCAGGCCGAAGCCGCCCTGGCAGAGGGAGATGACGGCGTCGAACCGGGGGGCGACGGGGATCCGGCGGATGTCGGCGACGATCGCCGGCGCCGGCGGGTCGCCGGCCACGACCGAGCGGCAGAACGACTCGGCCAGGTCGAGGCCGACGACGTCGATCCCCCGGGCCCGTGTCGCTCTGACGTGGCGCCCCGGACCGCACCCCGCGTCCAGCAGGCGCATGCCCGGCTCGAGGCCGAGGGCGTCGACGAGGAAGTCGACCTCCTGCTCGGTGCCCTTGGTGAACGAGTAGCGCAGGTACGTGTCCTGCATGTGGTCGGCCAGCGGCCGGAACCACCGCCCGGACTCGTCCGTCACTTGGCGGTGGCCCAGGAGTCGCCGAAGGCGATGTTCACCTCGAGCGGCACGCACAGGTCGGCGGCGCTACGCATGGTCTCCTCGACCAGCGCCGGCGCCACGTCGCACTCGTCCTCGGGCACCTCGCAGATGATCTCGTCGTGGACCTGGAGGATGACCCGGGTGTCGAGCTGCCGCACGGTCAGGGCCTGGTCGAGCCGCACGAGCGCGACCTTGAAGACGTCGGCGGCCAGACCCTGGATGCCGGCGTTCATGGCCTGGCGCTCCCCCGCCTGGCGGATCCGGATGTTGTTCGACGACAGCTCGGGGATCTGGCGGCGGCGACCGAACAGCGTCTCGGTGTAGCCCCGTTCCCGGGCCTCCTCGACGACCCGGTCCATGTAGGCGTGCACGTTGGGGAAGGCGGCGAAGTAGGCGTCGAGGATCACCGACGCCTCCTTGGTGGAGATGTTGAGCCTCTGGCCGAGCCCGTAGGCCTCCATGCCGTAGGCCAGGCCGTAGGAGACCATCTTCGCCTTGGCCCGCTGGTCCGGCTTCACCTCGTCGAGCGGGACGCCGAACACGCGGGCCGCGGTCTCGGTGTGGATGTCGGTGCCCGACTCGAACGCCTCGATCAGGCCCGGGTCCTCGGCCAGGTGGGCGATGCACCGCAGCTCGATCTGGTTGTAGTCGGCCACGAGCAGCTTGCAGCCGTCGGCGGGGATGAAGGCGTTGCGGAACTCCCGGCCGATCTCGGATCGCACCGGGATGTTGTGCAGGTTGGGGTTGTCCGAGCTGAGCCGGCCGGTGCGGGCCACGGTCTGGTTGAACGTGGCGTGGATGCGCCCGTCGGCCCGCACGTCGGCCAGCAGCGAGACCCCGTAGGTGCCGCGCAGCTTCTCCACCTCCCGGTAGGCCAGCAGGTGCTCGATGATCGGGTGCTCGCCCCGCATCTTCTCGAGCGTCTGGGCATCGGTGGAGTAGCCGGTCTTGGTCTTCTTCGCCGGCGTGAGGCCGAGCTCGTCGAAGAGCACCTCGCGCATCTGCTTGGTGGAGTTGACGTTGAAGGGGTGGCCGGCGTCCTCGGTGATGGCGTCACGGAGGGCGTCGGCCTCGGCGGTGAGGCGGTCCCGCAGCTCGGTGAGCACCCCGGTGTCGACCCGGACGCCGACGTCCTCCATCTTGGCCAGCACCCGCACGAGCGGGGTCTCGAGCTCGTCGTTGAGCCAGCGCAGGCCCTGCGCGTCCATGGCGTCGAGGAGCGGCACCGCCAGCTTGCGGGTGCCGAGGGCCGCGCGTGCGGTGCGCAGCGACAGCGGCACGGCGTCCTCGGCGGTGCCGTCGATGGCGAGGTCGAGCTGGCCTTCGGGGACGGCACCGTCGTCGGGCAGCTCGAGCAGGGCGTAGCGCTGGAGCAGGTCGGCCAGCCGGTACGAGGACTCGGCCGGGTCGAGCAGGTAGGCGGCCAGCGTCGTGTCGATGCGCAGGCCGCCGAGGTCGAGGTCGAGCGCCCACAGCGCCTTGAGCAGCGGCTTGGCGTCGTGGACGGCCAGGCCCCGCTCGTCGAGGACGGGCCGCAGCGCGGCCTGCACGGTCGCATCGGACAGCACGGCCACGGGCAGCCAGAGCACGTCGCCGGTGGCCTCGTCGAGCTCGACGGCCAGCCCCTCGAGGGCGCCGGTGG
>CAZCJT010000435.1:0-2884 GCA_964498565.1 uncultured Acidimicrobiaceae bacterium | reverse complement strand
TGCTCGCGCAGCCGGCCGACGCCCTGGACGACCTCGCCGACGGGGACGCCCGCCGCAGAGGCGACCGCAGCCAGCTCGGCCTCGCGCTCGCGGAGGCGGTGCACGGGTCCGGTTCCGGCCACCGCCTCGATGCGGCGCAGGTTGGACCCGATGGAGGTCTCGCTGACGATCTTCACCGGCCCGATGTCCCCCAGGCGCGACACGTGGGTGCCGCCGCACAGCTCGATCGACTTGGGGCCGGCCTCGAGGATCCGGACGACCTCGCCGTACTTGTCACCGAAGAACGCGATGGCGCCCTTGGCCCGGGCCTCCTCCATCGTGGCCTCGTAGTGGTGGGCCTCGGGGTTGGCCAGGATCTCGGCGTTGGCCAGGTCCTCGATGGCGGCGATCTGCTCGGGGGTCACGGCCTCGAAGTGGCTGAAGTCGAAGCGCAGCCGCTCGGGGGTCACCAGCGAGCCCTGCTGCTTGACGTGGTCGCCGAGCACCTCGCGCAGCGCCCAGTGCAGCACGTGGGTACCCGTGTGGTGGCGGCGAATCGCGTTGCGCCGGTCGCTGTCGATGCTGGCCGTGACCTCGTCGCCGAGGTCGAAGGTGCCCTCGGTGATGCGAGCGATGTGGCGGTGCAGGCCGGGCAGGGCGTAGACGGTGTCGAGCACCTCGGCCCGGGCGGTGCCCGAGGTGATCTCGCCCGTGTCGCCGACCTGGCCCCCGGCCTCGGCGTAGAACGGCGTGGCGGCGAGGAAGATCGACACGGTGTCGTCGGCGCCCGGCACCACGCCGACGACGGTGGTGGTGGTGCTGTCGACCTCGCGCCCGACGAAGTCGGTGGGACCGCTGGCGTCGAGCACGGCCCGGAAGGCGTCGACCTCGTCACCGACGGCGACGCCGCCGCCCTTGGACGCAGCCTTGGCCCGGGCCCGCTGGTCGGCCATGGCCTTGCGGAACCCGCCCTCGTCGACCTCGTAGCCGCGCTCGGCGGCGATCTCCTGGGTGACCTCGAAGGGGAAGCCGTGGGTGTCGTGCAGCGTGAAGGCCACCGTGCCGTCGACCGTGCCGCCCTCGGGGAGGGTGGCGATGTGGGTGTCGAGCATCGTGGAGCCGGTGCGCAGCGTGCGCCGGAAGCGGTCCTCCTCGCGGCTCACGATGGTGAGGACGCTGTCGGCGCTGGCCGCGAGCTCGGGGTAGGACTCCCCCATCAGCTCGACGCAGGTCTCGATCATCGGGGGCAGCACCGGCTTCTCCACGCCGAGCATGTAGGAGAAGTACACGGCCCGGCGCAGCACCCGGCGCAGCACGTAGCCCCGGTCCTCGTTGGACGGCATGACGCCGTCGGCGACGAGGAACGCCACCGTGCGGGTGTGGTCGGCCAGCAGGCGCAGGGCGATGTCGCCGAGGCGGTCGCCACCGAAGCGGGCGCCGGTGACCTGCTGGGCCCGGTCGGTGAGCACCGAGAGCGTGTCGGCGGCGTACAGCGAAGGCGAGCCCTGGAGCACGCCGAGGATGCGCTCGAGCCCGGCGCCGGTGTCGATGCCGGGCGCGTCGAGGTCGCGGAGCGAGCCGTCGGGCTGGCGGAAGTACTGCGGGAACACGAGGTTCCAGAACTCGACGTAGCGCTCCTCGGCCGCGGGGTTGGCCGGGCCGCCCTCGGGGCCCTCGTCCGGGCCGAAGTCCCAGAACAGCTCCGACGACGGGCCGCACGGCCCGGTGTCGCCCATCTCCCAGAAGTTGTCCTTGTCGAGGCGCTGGATGCGGCTGCGCGGGATGCCGACGGCGTCGGCCCAGATGTCCTCGGCCTCGTCGTCGGAGGTGTGGACGGTGATCCAGATCCGGTCGCCGTCGAGGCCGAGCACCTCGGTGACGAACTCCCACGCCCACGGGATGGCGTCGGCCTTGAAGTAGTCGCCGAAGCTGAAGTTGCCGAGCATCTCGAAGAAGCTCAGGTGCCGGCGGGAGCGGCCGATGGCGTCGAGATCGTTGTGCTTGCCGCCGGCGCGCACGCAGCGCTGCACCGACGTGGCCCGGGGCGGGTCGTAGGGCGGCACCTCCTCGCCGAGGAAGTACGGGACGAAGGGCATCATCCCGGAGTTGACGAACATGGGGGCCGACGGGTGGTGCGGGATCAGACCGGCGGAGGGGACCGCCGCGTGGCCGCGCTCGACGAAGAACTGTGTCCAGGCGCGGCGGAGTTCGTCTGCTCTCACCCCGCCGAGCCTATCCCTGGCGGGTCAGCCGCCCCGAGGCGTTCGGCGCTCGCGCCGGCGGCGTGCGACGTCGGCCTCGCGGCCGTGCTCGGAGGGCTCGTAATACGTCCGGTCGGCCACGCCCTCGGGCCGGTGCTCCTGCTCCACCCACCCCCGTGGGTCGTCGTGCGGGTAGCGGTAGCCCCGCCCGTGCCCGATGGCGCCGGCGCCCTGGTAGTGGGCGTCGCGCAGGTGGGCGGGGACCTCGCCGGCCGGTCGGTCCCGGACGTCGGCCTGGGCCGCCCACCAGGCCAGCGCCGACCGGTTCGACTTGGGGGCCGTGGCCAGGTGGACGACGGCCTGGGTCAGGTTCAGGCCGGCCTCGGGGAAGCCCACGAACTCGACGGCGTGGGCGGCGGCGGTGGCCACCAGCAAGCTGGTCGGGTCGGCCATGCCGATGTCCTCCGACGCCAGGATCACCAGCCGTCGGGCGATGAACCGGGCGTCCTCACCGGCCGCCACCATGCGGGCCAGCCAGTACAGGCCGGCGTCGGGGTCGCTGCCCCGGATCGACTTGATGAAGGCCGACACCACGTCGTAGTGGTCGTCGACGCCGTAGCGCAGCGCGTTGGTGCCGAGGGCGGCCTCGGCATCGGGCAGGCCCACCTCCGGCCGGCCCGCCCCGTCGGTGCGGGCGGTGGCCA
>CAZCJT010000434.1:0-2884 GCA_964498565.1 uncultured Acidimicrobiaceae bacterium | reverse complement strand
CGGCCGGCGAGACCGAGGAGCCCGTTGGAGTCGTGGAGGAACGCGACGTCGCCGATGAGCAGCGTGGTCTTGGCACCGACCAGCGCGGCGCCGACCGCGGTGGAGACCACACCATCGATGCCGTTGGCGCCGCGGTTGGAGAGCACGCGCAGGTCGCTGCGGATGACGCCGAACCACTCGAGGTCTCGCACCGGCATCGATGAGGACGCAACCAGGATCGCACCGGGCGGCAACGTGCGGGTGAGGCGTCGGGCGACGGCCGGCTCCGACAGCGGCGCATCGACGAGCTCGGCATCGATGGCGTCTCCCACCACCGACGCCGCGGCCCTCCACACCTCGGCCCATTCCTCGACCGGCTCGTGATCGTCGGGGACGGTCGGCACGGCGTCGAGGAGGACGGCGGCGGCGTGGGACGGGTCCGGCCACCAGCCGGCCGGAGCGATCACGATGTCGTCGTGGTCGCTGGCGTCCAGCCACTGGGCCAGCACCTTGGATGCCGGCATGCCCCCGGAGCGGATGACGACGTCGGGACGAGCGCGGTCGGCGAAGGCCGTGCGCAACAAGGGGTCGAACCCCTGGACGCTGGTGGCGCCGCTGCACCTCGAGGACGGGTCCGCCAGGAGCGGCCAACCGAGGTCTTCGGCGAGAGCGGCGATCCCGGTCGGATCTGCGGTGCCCCGCCCCGCGATCACGATGCCCCGAGACCCGCACAGCTCCCGGTCCAGGACGGGCGCCACCCGGGCGGCCGTGAGCCTCTGGTGCCAGGGGCCCTCGCCCCGTCCCGGTGGCAGCGCACCGACCACACCCACCAACGGCTCGCGGAAGGGCAGGTTCAGCTGCACCGGGCCCGGCCACTCGGCGGTGGCCTCGGCCCAGACCCGGCCTGCCAGTGACCTCCACGTCGACGACTGCTCCGGATCAGGCACTCCGGGATCGGTGAAGAAGCGGACCGATCGACCGAACAGGTGGGTCTGGTCGACGGTCTGCGGGGCGGCGACGTCACGCAGCTCCGGCGGGCGATCGGCCGTGCACAGGATGAGCGGCACACCGGCCAGGTCGGCCTCGACCGCGGCGGCATGGAGCTCCACGACAGCGGTGCCGCTCGTGGTGACGACGACGACCGGACGGCCCGCCGCTGCCGCGAGGCCGAGGGCGAGGAACGACCCGGACCGCTCGTCGTGGTGCACGTGGATCCGGACCCGGTCGTCACCGGCGAGGGCGAGCGTCAACGGCGTCGACCGCGACCCGGGGCACACCACCGCGTCGGTGAGCCCGCAGCGCACCCACTCGTCGACGAGCGTGGCGCAGAAGGTGGACTGGACGTCGGGGCTCCAGCCGCGGGTGTCGTTCACCGGAGGTATGTCACCATGCCCGGCCATGTGGTTGCACGCGGAGCGTGACGGCTCAGGGCCGCGGCTGGTCCTCGTCCACGGGTTCACCCAGACCCGGCGGTGCTGGGGGCCGGTGGCCGAGGCGCTGGCCACCGACCACACCGTCGTGCGGGTCGACGCCCCGGGTCACGGCATGTCGGCCGACGTGCTGGCCGGCCTCCGCGGCGGTGGACGGCTCATCGCTGACCAGGGCGGCGAGGCCACGTACCTCGGCTACTCCATGGGCGGCCGCTACCTCATCCACCTGGCGCTGGCGAACCCCGAGCTCGTGCGCGGCCTGGTGCTGCTCGGTGCCACCGCCGGCATCGACGACCCGGAGGAGCGGGCCGCCCGAGCCCGCGCCGACGAGGCCACCGCGGCCCGGATCCGCGAGCTGGGGCTGCTCGAGTTCCTGCAGACGTGGGTCGCGCAACCGATGTTCGCCGGGATCCCGCCCGAGCACCAGTACCTCCTCGAGCGCATGGAGAACACCGTCGACGGGCTCGAGAACGCGCTGCTGCAGTCGGGCACCGGCGCCCAGGACCCGTCGTGGGACAAGCTGCACCGCCTCCAGATGCCGGTCCTCGTCCTGGCCGGCGAGCGGGACGAGAAGTTCACCGCCCTCGGCCGACGCCTCCAGGAATCCATCGGGGACAACGCGACCTTCGCCACCGTGCCCGACGCCGGCCACGCGGCCCACCTCGAACAGCCCGAGGCGTTCCTCGACGTGCTGCGACCCTGGCTCGCCGAGCACGACCTCTGATCGAGCCGTGCCGTCGTCGCCCCGCCGGCGGGCGAGGTCACACCGAGATCGCCAGCCCCAGCGCGAGCAGCAGCCCGAACACCAGCTGCACCTGACCGGTCGAGCCGAGCACGGCGATGAGCTCGCGGCCGGCTGCCCCCGAGCGCACGAGGCGGATCGGGCGTAGGGCCGGAACAGCCGCCAGCAGGGCGAAAGCGGCCGCCGGCCGGTCCAGGGCGATCGGGACCACGAGCTGCAGCGCAGCGACGAGCATGGCGACGAAGAGGGTGCGGGTCCGGGCGTCCCCGAGCCGCACGGCGAGGGTCTGCTTGCCGGCGACAGTGTCGCCGGGGATGTCGCGGAGGTTGTTGGTGACGAGCAGGGCGGTGGCCAGCAGGCCCACCGGCACGGAGGCCAGCAGGCTCAGCCCGGTGACCTCCTCGACCTGCACGTAGGTGGACCCGACCGTGGCGACGACGCCGAAGAACACGAAGACGAAGACCTCGCCCAGCCCGAGGTAGCCGTACGGGCGCGACCCCCCGGTGTAGAACCAGCCGGCGGCGATGCTGGCTGCGCCGACGGCGAGCAGCTCCCAGCCGACCGCGACGGCGAGGGCCAGGCCGGCGACGCCGGCGATGGCGAAGCACACGAGCGCCGCCCGCTTCACCGACCCGGGCTCCTTGATGCCCCACCCCACGAGCCGGACGGGACCGACGCGGGCACCCGGGTCGTCGGTCCCCCGCACGCCGTCGCTGTAGTCGTTGGCGTAGTT
>CAZCJT010000433.1:0-2887 GCA_964498565.1 uncultured Acidimicrobiaceae bacterium | reverse complement strand
CGAGCACGGCACCGGCCCGCGTCGGCTCGGGCTGGGCGAAGCGCACCAGCGCGCTGCGCAGGGTCCAGTCGCCGTCCCGGCTCGATTCCGCGTAGTCCACCAGCCGCTGGCCGTCGGACAGGCCGACGGTGGACCCGGCGTGGGCGTCGAGCAGGGCGGCGGCCACGGCCTCGGGGTTCGGCACGGCGCCATTCAACCCCGGACGCGCCGGAGGCGCAGGCCCCTTCCCAGGTGCCTGCGCCTCCGCGCCCCGGTCCCCCCGGTGGGTCAGCTGACGACGATGGCCGTGGCCATGCCGAACATGCCCTCCTCACGCTCGACGTGGTTGAGGATGTGGCAGTGCCAGACCCACGTGCCGGGGTCGCTCATCTGCATCAGGACCGTGTACCGCTCGCCCGGTGCCACGTTGACCACGTCGGCGAAGTACGGGTTGTCGAGCGGGATGCCGTCCTTGGCCACCACCAGCTGGTCGAACTGGTGCTGGTGCATGGGGTGGACCTGCAGGCCCTCGTTGGCGTAGTGCACGAGGATCCAGTCGCCCTGGTTGGCCACGATCGGGGCCGTGGCGGGGAAGCTCTTGCCGTTGAGCGACAGACCGATCGTGCCGGCGTCGTTGAGCACCATCGGGAACTCCTGGGCGATCTGGAGGTCGGCCGGGATCTCGACGCCGCTGATCGTGCGGCCCCGGGGCAGGGCCACGTCGCCGATCTGGAGGACGCCCAGCATCCCGTTGGGGACCTTCATCTGGCCGTGGACGTGGGCGTGGTAGATCGCCACCGCCTCCTTCACGGCCGGGAACTCGTAGGAGAAGGTCTCACCCTTCGCGATGAGCTCCTGGGTGTACGGCGACACACCATCCATGTCGTTCGGCAGCTTGGCACCGTGGAAGTGCACGTCGGTGCCGAGCGGCAGGTTGTTGGTGACGTCGAAGCGGAGCTTGTCGCCGACGTCGACCTTGATGTACGGCCCGGGCACCATGCCGTTGTAGGTCCAGGCCTCGACGAACTTGCCGGGCTCGACCTCCCAGTCGACGATCTCGGCGCTGAGCTCGAAGCGCTTCGTGCCGTCGGCCATGATCTCGGCCGGCTCGAGCGGCTGGTTCCCCACGCCCTCGGTCTCGGCCGGGTAGGCGGCCATGGAGTCCATCATCGCCTGGTCGAGGGCGGCGGCCTCCTCGTCGGTCATCTCGGCGCCGTGGCCACCGTGGCCGGCCGTCTCGCCCTCGGCGGACCCGCCGCCCCCGCCCACGGCCAGGGTACCGACCATGCCAGCGTCCTTGTGCCCGGCGATGTCGCAGAAGATCTCGTACTCGCCGGCGGCCAGCGAGGACACGTCCAGCGTGCCGGCCTCCCCGCCGGCGAGGTCGGCGGTCTTGAGGTCCTGGTCGGCGACGGCGAGGTTGTGCACCATCGTGCCGTCGTTCGTGACCTCGATGGTGCCGCCCTCACCCACGGTGAGCCCGTCGGGATCGATGGCGAACTCGGTGAGCGAGGCGGTGGCGGCGGTGCCGCCGCTGGAACCACCGGTGCTGGTCTCGGACTCGCCGTCGTCGGAGGCGAAGGCGACGAAGCTGAACACGAGGGCCGTGAAGGCCAGGATCACGACGAGCAGCAGGCCGACGTCGGTGCCGGGGCCCCGGTCGGATGTCGTGGTCGGTGTGGGGGCGTCTGGGGGGGTGGTCACCGTCATCGGTGGTGGTCGCTCCTTCTCGGGGTCCCGCTCGGTCCAGGTCTGGTGCGGGTCTCCGAATCATGGCGAGGCCCCCGGGGTGGCCACTGGGGCCAGCGGTCACCCGGGGCGGTGACATAGGTCCCGAGCGGCCCTGGCGGTTCCGCGCCCGGCGACGGGCGGCCTGGCTAGGTTCCGAGCCGTGGAGAGCACCGTCACCCTCGAGGAGATGCGCCGCCTGCTCGATGCGGTCGTCGACGTGGGCGCCGGGCTCGACCTGCCCGAGATCCTCGGCCGGGTGGTCGAGGCGGCCACCGAGCTGGCCGACGCCCGGTACGGGGCCCTCGGGGTGCTCGACTCGACGGGGACGAGGCTCGAGGATTTCATCACCGTCGGCATCGACGCGGAGCGCCGGGCCCGCATCGGGTCGCTGCCGAAGGGCCACGGGATCCTCGGACTCATCATCGACGGCGACGAGCCGGTGCGCCTCGACGAGCTGAGCGACCACCCGGCCGCCTACGGCTTCCCTCCCGAGCACCCGCCGATGGGCTCCTTCCTCGGCGTGCCCATCCGCATCCGCGACCGCACCTTCGGCGACCTCTACCTCACCGAGAAGCGAGGCGGCGGCTCCTTCACGGAGGCCGACGAGGAGCTCGTCGTCGGCCTCGCCGCGGCGGCGGGTGTGGCCATAGAGAACGCCCGACTGCACGACCGCGTCGGCCGCCTGGCGCTGGCCGACGACCGGGCCCGCATCGGCCGGGACCTGCACGACACCGTCATCCAGCGCCTGTTCGCCACTGGCCTGGCCCTCCAGGGGGCGCAGGTCCTGTGCGGCGCCGACCCGGCCGAGGCGGCCCGGCGCATCGAGGCCGCCGTCGACGACCTCGATCTCACGGTGAAGCACATCCGCTCGGTGATCTTCGGCCTCGACGCGTCACGCCGGGGCGAGTCGGGGATGCGCGACCGCATCATGTCGCTCACGCAGGAGGCCGCCGGGCCGCTCGGGTTCGGGCCCCGCGTCGCCTTCGACGGTCCGGTCGACACCCTGGTGCCCGAGCACGTGCAGACCGATCTGCTCGCCACGCTGCGGGAGGCCCTCGCCAACGCAGCGCGCCACGCCCGGGCCAAGACGGTCGACGTGCGGGTCCACGCCGGCATCGAGGCGGTGGAGCTCACCGTGCGCGACGACGGCGCCGGGGGTGCCTCGTCCCGACCGGGC
>CAZCJT010000432.1:0-2887 GCA_964498565.1 uncultured Acidimicrobiaceae bacterium | reverse complement strand
GACGACCGCGCCCGCCTCGGGCGTCCGCAAGATCGAATCGCCCGAGCGCGAGCCGGTCGACCTGGTCGGCGCCGCCGGTGCGTCGGTCGCCAAGCGCGTCGGCCCCGTGGTCGCCGCCGTCCTCGTGCTCTGGCTCCTCGGGCGCCGCCGCTCCAACCACGGCGGCTGATCGACGTGGCCGACGAGGCCGACATCGCTGCGGTGGCCGAGCTCCTCGGGCGCGCCCCGCAGGCCGACTTCGAGGTCGTCGTCCGCGACCCGACCGGCGTCCCGGTGGTCATCCGCAACGCTCCGCTGCTCTTCGACGGCACGCCCATGCCCACCCGGTACTGGCTCGTCGGCGATGAAGAGCGAGCCCGCATCGGGCGGCTGGAGTCCACCGGGGCGATCGACCGGGCCGAGGCCGAGATCGGAGAGGACGTCATCGCCGAGGCCCACGACCGCTACGCCGCCGAGCGCGACGCCGCCATCCCGGCCGACCACACCGGCCCCCGTCCCTTCGGCGGCGTGGGCGGCACCCGCCGGGGCATCAAGTGCTTCCACGCCCACTGGGCCTGGCATCTCGCCGGCGGCGACGATCCGGTCGGGCGTTGGATCGAGGCTGAGCTGGCGGGGCAAGGTGCCGGGGGGGACGCCCCCGTGCTCGCCGCCATCGACTGCGGCACGAACTCGACCCGGCTGCTCGTCTCCCGTGGCGGCGGCGTCGGGAAGAAGCCCCTCGCCCGCGTGAACACCATCACGCGGCTGGGCCGTGGGGTGGACGGCAGCGGCCGCCTCGATGCCGATGCGATCGAGCGGACCATCGACGTGCTGCGCGACTACCGGCGCATCCTCGACGAGCACGGCGCCGAGCGCGTCCGCGTGACGGCGACGTCGGCGGCTCGCGACGCCGCGAACCGGGACGAGTTCTTCGATGCCGCCGAGGCCGTCCTCGGCGTCCGCCCCGAGCTGCTGAGCGGCGAGGCGGAGGCCGAGCTGTCGTTCCGGGGCGCCACGGCCGAGCTCGACCCGGCGGACGGACCGTTCCTCGTCGTCGACATCGGCGGCGGCTCCACCGAGTTCATCGTCGGGGGCGAGGTGCTCGAGGGCTCCCAGTCGATCGACATCGGCTGCGTGCGGTTCTTCGAGCAGTACATCGAGCACGACCCCCCGGCCCCCGAGGAGCTCCACGCCTGCATCTCGGTGACCGAGGCCTGGCTCGAGGACATCGCCCGCGACCTGCCGGGGGTCCGCACGGCGAAGACGTTCGTCGGTCTGGCCGGAACGATCACCACGATGGCGGCGGTGGAGCTGGGCCTCCAGGAGTGGGACCGCGACGCGATCCACCACTTCCGCTTCCCGCGACACGCCATCGAGGACGTCTTCCGCACCCTCGTGACCGAGTCGATGGAGGACCGGATGCACAACCCCGGTCTCGAGCCGGCCCGGGCCGATGTGATCGTGGCGGGCGCCTGCATCTTCGTGGCCGTCGTCCGCTGGCTCGGCGTCGAGGAGTGCCTCGTGTCGGAATCGGACATCCTCGACGGCCTGGTCGCCTCACTGGCCTGATCCTCGGGGCGGCCAGGCGCTCGTCGGGTCGCCGGCCGGGGTCGACCGTTCTCCGGGCGTCCCGGCGCCGATCTAGCCTCCCGGCGTGCCCCGCCCCGACCGCATCCTGATGGGCCCTGGGCCCGGGAACCCGTACCCCGAGGCCATCGAGGCCTTCCTGCGCCCGATGCTCGGGCACCTCGATCCCGCCTTCCTCGGGTTGCTCGACGAGGTGTGCGACCAGCTGCGCACCGTCTTCCGCACCGAGAACGCGCTCACCATCCCCATCAGCGGAACCGGTTCGGCGGGCATGGAGACCTGCATCGTCAACGTGCTCGGCCCCGGGGACGTCGCCGTCATCGGCGTCAACGGGGTCTTCGGTGCCCGGATGTGCGACGTGGCGTCGCGCACCGGCGCCGAGGTGGTCCGGGTCGACTTCGACTGGGGGACGCCCGTCGTCGCCGACCAGCTCCTCGGTGCGCACCCGTCACCGACGCTGATCGGCATGGTCCACGCCGAGACCTCCACCGGCGCCCGCTCCGACGTGGAGCCGGTCGCCGCCGGCAAGGGCGACGCGCTGCTGCTCGTCGACTGCGTCACGTCGCTCGGCGGCATCCCGTTCGAGGCCGACGCGTGGGGCATCGACCTCGCGTACTCCGGCACGCAGAAGTGCCTCGGTGTGCCGCCCGGACTATCGCCCATCACCGTGTCCGATCGCGCCCGCGACCGATTCGTGGAGCGGAGCCAGTCCTGGTACCTCGACCTGCGGATGATCGGCAGCTACGTCGGCACCGCCGGCGCGAAGCGCACGTACCACCACACCGCTCCGATCTCGATGATCTACTCGCTGCACGGCGGGCTCACCGCCCTGCTCGACGAGGGCCTGGAGGCGGTGCAGGCCCGCCACGCCGAGTGCGGGCAGCTCCTGCAGGACGGTCTCGTCGAGCTGGGCTTCGAGCTGTTCGCCACCGAGGGGCACCGGCTTCCGGAGCTCACCACCGTGGTGGTCCCCGACGGCATCGACGAGGCCGCCGTGCGGGCCACGCTGCTCGAGCGGTACGGCATCGAGATCGGCGGCGGCCTCGGCGACTACGCCGGCAAGGTGTGGCGCATCGGGTGCATGGGACACACCGCCCGCCCCCGGAACGTGACCCTCCTGCTGGGGGCGCTGCGCGAGGTCCTCGGCCGGTGAGCTGGTCGCCGTCGCAGACGCGCCTCCACGGACGCCGCGTCGTGCTGCGGCCGCTGGACGTCCGGGACTTCCCGGCGTGGCGGGAGGCCCGCCGCCGCAACACCGGGTGGCTGACCCGATGGGAGCCGCGCCGGATCACCGGTCAGCCCGACGTGGTCGAGAGCAGGG
>CAZCJT010000431.1:0-2889 GCA_964498565.1 uncultured Acidimicrobiaceae bacterium | reverse complement strand
TCCATGGAGACCTACGCCTACAGCACCACCAAGGCCGGCATCCTCGCCCTCACCCGCCACCTCGCCAAGAACCTGGTGCGCGACCACGTGAACGTGAACGCCATCGCCCCCGGGCCCTTCGAGTCGAAGATGATGGCCTTCGCCCTCGGCTCCGACGAGGGCAGGCAGATGGTGGCGAGCACCGTGCCGATGCGCCGGATCGGCCGGCCCGACGACATGGCCGGCGCCGCGCTGTTCCTGGCCGGTCGGGGCGGCAGCTACCTCTGCGGCGAGACGATCGTCGTCGACGGCGGCATCGCCAACGTCGGCTGAGCTCCGTTCCTGGCGCGTGGTCCGACCGCTGGTGGTCGGATCGCGCGGAGGGAAGCGTCAGCCGTAGGCGACCTGGCAGAACCCGTGGTTGCAGTAGCCGCGGGGGTTCTTGTGCAGGTACTGCTGGTGGTAGTCCTCGGCGTAGTAGAAGACGCCGTCGCCGGCCTCGGAGGCGGGACGGATCTCGGTGGAGACCTCGCCGAACCCCCGCTCGTGGAGCGCCGCCTGGTACTTCTCCCTCGATGCCTGGACGGCCGTCAGCTGCTCGGGCGTGGTCGGGTAGATCGCCGAGCGGTACTGGGTGCCGACGTCGTTGCCCTGGCGGTTCGGCGTGGTGGGGTCGTGGTTCTCCCAGAAGGCCTTGAGCAGCTCGTCGATGTCGACCACCGTCGGGTCGTACACCACCTGCACGGCCTCGGTGTGTCCGGTCTGGGCGGTGCAGGTCTCTTCGTAGGTGGGGTTCTTCGTCCAACCACCCATGTAGCCGGCCGCGGTGCTGTGGACGCCGTCGATCTGCCAGAAGATGCGCTCGGCGCCCCAGAAGCAGCCCATGGCGACGTAGAGGACCTGGTGGCCGTCGGGCCACGGCGCCTGCATCGGCGTGCCGAGCACCACGTGGGTGTCGGACACGGGGATGGGCTGGTCCCGACCCGGAAGGGCGTCGTCGGGGTTGACCATCGTCGTCTTGTCACGGCCGAAGAGGGGCATGCCGCGAGGCTAGGGCGATCGGGCGCGATGTGGGCCGCAGCCGGCGCCTCGCCGGTAGCGTGCCGTCGTGCTCGAGGACGACGCGGTCGAACGGATCCTGGTCGTCACGGCGCACCCCGACGACGTCGACTTCGGTGTGGCCGGATCGATCGCCCGGTGGACCGGCGCCGGGGCGCACGTCACCTACTGCATCGTGACCGACGGCGATGCGGGCGGGTTCGACCCGGCCGTGCCCCGCAGCGACATCGCCGGCATCCGTCGGGCGGAGCAGACGGACGCCGCCGCCCAGGTGGGCGTGGAGGACCTCCACTTCCTCGGGTATCCCGACGGCCGTCTCGAGGTCACCATGGACCTGCGTCGCGACATCAGCCGGGTCATCCGCCAGGTGCGACCCCGTCGGGTGGTCACCCAGTCGCCGTTGCGGACGCTGGACAGCGTCTATCGCAACCATCCGGACCACCTGGCCTGCGGCGAGGCGACGTGCTGCGCGGTCTACCCCGATTCCCGCAACCCGTTCACGTTCACCGAGCTGCTCGACGAGGGCTTCGAGCCGTGGACGGTGGAGGAGCTGTGGGTGATGGGCGCGGTGCCCGGCGCGCAGGAGGGCTTCGTCGACATCACCGACACCTTCGACCGCAAGATGAAGGCGCTGCTCTGCCACGTGAGCCAGATCACGGACCCCGACGGCATCGAGGACCGGCTCCGGGAGTGGAACGGTGCCAACGCGGCGGCCGGCGGCCTCCCGGGCGGCCGCCTGGCCGAGCGCTACGTCGTGATGCCCACGGTCTGACCGACGGTTCTGGCCTACGGATTCCCCCGGATGCGGGGGAATCCGTAGGCCAGAACGGATCCGGGTTCAGGCCAGGCCGGCGGCGCGCAGCATCGAGGACGGGATGGACGTGTCACCCCGAGCGAGCATGGCGGCCCGCTCCACGTTGATCTCGTCGTGCTCGCGCTGGCGCCACCCGTCCCACGGCCCGGGAGGGATGGCCCGGGCATCGCCGTCCGCGACGACGCAGGCCCGTAGGTAGGCCTGCAGGTCGCGCACCTCCTCCTCGCCGCCGATGCCGCCGTGGCCGGGAACGATGATCGGCGCGAGGTCGAGGATGCGGTCGAGCTCGTCGGCCCAGCGCCCGGGGTCGCCCTGGTAGCAGCGGGGCGTCACGCCGAAGCTGGCCATGGCGCCGGCGAAGCAGATGCCGGCGGCATCGACCACGGCGACCAGGTTCTCGTCCTGCGCGCCCGAGCACGGGTGCAGGCTGATCGCCGGCGTGAGCTGGACCAGCTCGTCGACGATGTGGCTGATCGGCTTGGTCGTGAGCTCGTCGTCGAACTCGTGGGCCACCTCGGGCAGCAGCCGCCGGTAGATGTCCGGGGTCGGTGGCTGGTCCAGGTGCACGCTGGTCTGGCGGCGCCCGTACATGCCCGACATGGTGAACATCGCCGTGCCGCCGACGAACTCGATGGTGGACGCGGTGAGCACGGTGCGCCGCACCCGGAGCCCGAGCTCGTCGATCGCAGCGACGAACGCGCCCGTCTGGGACGGCACGCACAAGGTGTCGATGGCGGTGGCGGCATCGGCGTCGACCACCAGGCCCGCGTTCGGTCGTCCGTCGCCCGGGTCGTCGGCCAGCCAGGCCAGCACGCCGTCGTCGAGCACGGCGAGGCTCATGACGGCGTCCCGAGCTCGAGCGACATGGGGAGGTGGGGGATGCCGTCCTCGACGTAGCGGGGGCCGCAGGGCGCGAACCCGAACCGGGCGTACCAGTCCCGCAGGTGGGCCTGGGCGCCGAGGTGCACGGTGGCGGCGCCGAGCTCGGCCAGGCGCTCGCCCTTGAGCTTGGAGGTCAGGGCGCCCAGCGGATAGAC
>CAZCJT010000430.1:0-2896 GCA_964498565.1 uncultured Acidimicrobiaceae bacterium | reverse complement strand
CCGCCCGTGGACCCGGCTCCGCCCGTGGCCGTCGAGGCCGGAGCGGAAGCGGAAGCGGAGGCCGACGAAGACGTGATCGTGGACCTCCGGGACCCCGAGGTCCGCGACACGCCGGTGGTGGACGTCCCCCCGCCCGAGCAGCTCAGCCCGGCCGAATGGCTCCGCCAGGCGGCCCGCCACTGAGCGTCCCGGGCATTCGTCAGGCCCGAGCGGCCTCGATCGCCTCCCACACCCGCTCGGGCGTGCAGGGCATGTCCACGTGGCGCACGCCCACCGCGGCGAGCGCGTCGCAGACCGCGGACTGCACGGCCGGCGTGGAGCCGATCGTGCCGGACTCGCCGATGCCCTTGGCCCCGAGGGGGTTCAGGGGCGTGGCGGTCTCCATCGAGATCAGCTCGAAGCTCGGGAGCTCGGCCGCCGAGATCATCGTGTAGTCGGCCAGGTTGGCGGTCTGGGGGTTCCC
Organism: uncultured Acidimicrobiaceae bacterium; assembly: GCA_964498565.1. Lineage (GTDB taxonomy): Bacteria > Actinomycetota > Acidimicrobiia > Acidimicrobiales > Salinilacustritrichaceae > Salinilacustrithrix. Next base: position 2,433 of record CAZCJT010000430.1, on the reverse strand, counting down.
GTCGTCGTCGTAGCGCACCCACTCGTAGAGGGCCTGGGCCACGCCCTGGGCGATGCCGCCGTGACGCTGGCCCTCCACCAGCAGCGGGTTGAGGATGCGCCCGGCGTCGTCGCAGGTCACCATGCGCACGAGGCGCACCAGGCCGGTCTCGGTGTCGACCTCGACCACGGCGACGTGGGCACCGAAGGGGAACGTCGGGCCGTCGGCCTGGAAGTCGGTCTCGGCCTCGAGGCCCCCCTCCCCCGCGGCCGATGCCACCTCGGCCCACGAGCGCGACACCGCCGGGGTGCCCTGCACGTGGAAGGCGCCGTTGGCCCGGTCGAGCTCGATGTCGGCCGGGTCGGCCTCGAGCAGGTCGGCCGCCAGCTGGCGGGCCTTGTCCAGCACCTGGCCCGACGCCTGGAAGATGGCGGAGCCGCCCAGCTGCAGCGAGCGGGACCCGAAGGTGCCCACGCCCCGCGCCACCTCGTCGGTGTCGCCGTGCTTCACCGTGACGGCCTCGAGCGGGATGCCGAGCGTGTCGGTGACGAGCATGGCGAAGCTGGTGTCGTGGCCCTGCCCGTGGGCGCTGGAGCCGGTGTAGGCGGTGGCCGACCCGTCGGGGTTGACCACGACCTTGCCGAACTCCTCACCCGCCTGCGGGCCGGCGGTGACCTCGACGTAGACCGACACGCCGATGCCGAGCTGCACCGGGTCCCCAGCGTCACGGCGGCGGGCCTGCTCGGCGCGCAGCTCCTCGTATCCCGCCCCGTCGAGGGCGAGGTCGAGGCAGCGCTCGTAGTCGCCGACGTCGTACACCGCGTCGGTGGCCGTGGTGAACGGGAAGGCGTCGGCGGCGATCAGGTTCCGCCGTCGGACCTCGGCGGGGTCCATGCCGATCTCGGCCGCGAACAGGTCCATGGCCCGTTCGATGGCGGCCGTGGCCTCGGGACGGCCGGCGCCGCGGTAGGCCACGATCGGCGTGGTGGTGGTCAGCACCGACCGGGCGTTGAACTGGACGACCGGGATGTCGTAGACGCCGCTGGCCATGGTGCGGGTGAGGAACGGCAGGAAGGCGCCGAGCGCGGCGTAGGCCCCGGCGTCCTGGGTGAGGTTGAGCCGGTAGGCGGTGACCTTGCCGTCGCGGGCGCCGCCGATCTTCACCGTCTGCCACTGGCCGCGGCCGTGGCCCATCGCCACCATGTTCTCGGAGCGGGTCTCGGTCCAGCGCACGGGGCGACCGACCTGCTTGGAGAGCCAGCCGAGGAGGACCTCCTCGGGGTAGGCGCCGATCTTGGGGCCGAAGCCGCCGCCGACGTCGGGCGCCACGACGCGGACACCGGTGTCGTCCAGGCCGTAGACGGCCTGCAGGGTTCCCTTCACGCCGTGGGGCGCCTGGGTGGAGCCGAAGTGCACCAGGCGCCCACCGTCCCAGGTCGCCGCCGCCGAGCGGACCTCGAGGGGGCAGCCGGCGACGCGCTGGTTGAGCACGTCGTGCTCGACGACGACGTCGCAGCCGTCGAAGGCGGCGTCGTCCTCACCGAACATGAGCTCGACGGCGGCGTTGGTGCCCGACTCCTCGAACAGCAGCGTGTCGCCCGATAGGGCGTCCTCGGGCGTCAGCACGGCCGAGAGGAACTCGATCTCGGCCCACACCAGCTCGGCCGCGTCGGCGGCCGCGGACGGGGACTCGGCGACGATGGCGGCGATGGGCTCACCCACGAAGCGGACCTTCCCCGTGGCCAGGATGGGTTGGGCGTGGAGCGGGTTGAGCAGCGGCACGGCCAGCGGCATGACGCTCACGTCGTCCAGGTCGTCGCCCGTGAAGACGGCCACCACGCCGGGCGCGCGGCGGGCCTCGTCGACGTCGATGGAGGTGATGGTGCCGTGCGCGGCCACGGAGCGGACGTAGGCCACGTGCAGCGCGCCGTCGAGGAGCGGGTCGCGGAGGTCGGCCACGTAGCTGCCGCCGACGGTGAGGAACTTCGGGTCCTCCGTCCGCAGGACCCGGTTGCCAAGGATGCTCATCGGTACCCCCTACCAGCCCCCGTGCGGGGCGAGCGGGAACCTAGTCGCGCCCGCTGGCCGCCGGGACCGGTGCGGTGGGCTCCTCGCTGGTGGGGGCGAGCAGCTCGCCGAAGGGCCACAGGGCCGGCAGCTCCACCGGCTTCTCCGGGGCGGGCAGCACGGCGTAGGCCTCCTCGCCCGGGCGCACCAGCCCGTACTGCGAGCGGGCGATCTCCTCGATCTGGTCGTCGGAGTCCAGCTCGGCCACTCGCTGCTCGAGCGCGCTGCGCTGGGCCTCGAGCTCGTCCAGCTGCACGCTGGTCTCGGCCAGGGCGGCGCGCTGGTCGAGCCACGTCCGGGTCGGGAAGACGTAGACCGCGAGCGCGACGATGGTGGCCACGGCGGCCGCGGCCAGCAGGAGCGGGCGGACCCACCGGCCGAGGCCGG
>CAZCJT010000429.1:0-2906 GCA_964498565.1 uncultured Acidimicrobiaceae bacterium | reverse complement strand
GGCGGCCACTTCGCGTGCGAGGGCGTTGGCGCCACCGGCGTGGCCGCCGGTGAGGGCGACGGCGAACCGGGCGGCTTCGTCGACGCAGACGACGGCGGGGTCGGTGGCCTTGTCGGACAGCAGCGGCCCGACGACCCGCACGGCGATCCCGGTCGCGCAGCAGAGCACGAACCCGTCGACGTCGTCCCAGCGGTCCCGCACCGTCGCGGCCAGCTCTCCGTGGACGTGCTCGTGCGGGAGGCGCTGGGCGATGCGACGACCGGCCTCGGTGATCGAGATGGAGAGGATGCGGTTCACGGGTTCCCCCACACGACGAAGACCGGGTTCTCGGCGGCCAGGCGGAGACGGCCTTCGGGGCCGATCGGGACGCCGCGGTTCAGCTGCACCTGCACCAGCGAGCCGAGGCGATCGGCCCCAGCCAGGGCGGCGTCGAGCGTCGCGTACGTTGCGACGACGGCGGCTCCGGGGCGGAGGCGCTCGAGCACGGCATCGAGCACGTCGATGCCACCGCCGCCCACGAAGGCCCGGTCGGGGTCGGGCAGCTCGGCGAGGACCGCCGGCGCGGCACCCTCGATCACCCGCACGGTGGTGCCTCGGGCGTTGTGACGGATCTGCTCGCACGCTTCTGCGTCGCGCTCCACGGCGAAGGCACGCAGCGCCGGTGCCAGCTCCACCGCCTCGACGGCCACGCTGCCGCTACCCGCACCGACGTCCCAGAGGACGCCGCTCGGCGGGAGGTCGAGCTTGCCGAGCACGACGGCGCGCACCTCGGCCTTCGTGATGAGACCAGCCCGGTGCTCGAACGTGGCGTGGTCCCGACCCCATCCGGTACCCGCCGTCAAGGCGACCTCGGCATCGGGCGCCACGAGCAGCACGACCGACAGCGGGTCGAACGTGCCGGCGGCCAGGCCGTCCAGGTCGGTGCGGTGGATCGTCTCCTCCGGCTCGCCCAGGTGCGAGCAGACCCAGACGTTGCGGTCGTCCCCGCCGGCGTCCACCACCGCCCGGCCGAGGGCTTCCGGGGGGTTGTCCCGCGACACGAGCACAGCGACCTTCGGGTGCTCGAGCACCGCCCGGACCGAGGATTCGAGCGGCCGGCCGTGGCAGGTGGCGACGACCGCGTCGTCCCAGGGCATGGCGGCCCGGGCGAAGGCCATCGCCACCGAGGACGGTGCGGGGTGCACGGCGATCGTCTCAGCTCCCAGGCGGGCGGCGAGAACTCGCACGATGCCGAAGAAGCCGGGGTCACCCGAGGCGAGCACGCACACGCGCTGGCCCTGCGCCGACCGGGCGACGCACAGGTCCACCAGCTCGTCGAGCTTGCCCCACAGGTCCACCGGCTCACCCCGGAACTCCGCCTGGGCGAGGTCGGCGTGCTGGCGGGCGGCGCCCACCAGGAGGTCGGCGGACCGCAGCGCCGCCTCGGCGTCGCGTCCGTACCACTGCCCGCCGTGGAGTCCCACCACCGAGACGCTCATCCGGACCGCCGCCTGCTCGCTCGACCGGCCGTGGAGCCCTCATCGCTGGGCAGGCGGTACGCGGTGCCGAAGTCGGGGGCGTACAGGTGGCTGCGAGCGGGAACGTCATCGTCGCCCAGCGCGTCGCCCACCAGGACGAGCACGGTCATCGTCTCGCCCACGCCGCGCATGGCCTCGGCCAAGCCGCCGACGGTCGTCCGCACGATGGTCTCGTCGGGCCAGCTGACGCGGTGCAGCACGGCGGCGGGCGTCTCGGGTGCGTATCCGGTGAGCAGCTCGTCCTGCAGCTCGTCGGGGCGTGCCCCGGCCAGGAACACCGCCATCGACACGCCGGCCGGGGCGAAGGCGGCCACGCCCTCGCCCGCGCGCATGGAGGCGCTGGTACGACCGCCGAGCCGGGTGAACACCACCGACTGGGACAGCGTCGGCACGGTGAGCTCCCGACCCAACGACGCCGATGCCGCGGCAACGGAGGTGACCCCGGGGACGATCTCGAAGGCCCGGTCGTTGGCTCGGCACCAGTCGAGCTGCTCGGCGATGGCGCCGTAGACGCCGGGATCGCCAGAGTGGAGCCGCACGACTGCTGCGTCGCCTTCCTCCGCGGCGAAGACGGCCAGCACGTCCTCCAGGGTCATCCGGGCCGAGTCGTGGAGCACGGCGTCGGGCCGGCAGTGGTCGAGCACGGCCCGAGGCACGAGCGACGACGCCCAGACCACGACGTCAGCCTCGGCGAGGCGCTGGGCGCCGCGCAGGGTGATGAGGTCCGGTGCGCCTGGGCCGGCGCCGACGAAGGAGATCATCGCTTCGCCGGGACGATGACGGCGGACAGGTAGCTGGCCGGGCGGTCCGCCACCGAGGACACGGGCCCCACCCGCTCACCGGGCATGCCGAGCAGCTCGCCGAAGGTGGCGCCCTCGAGCCGGCCCATCTCCTCCAGGCGTTCGGCGATGGCCTCGATCCGCCGGCCACCCTTGTAGAGGACGAGCGTGCAGCCGGCGTCGGCCAGCAGCTCGGCGACGCGCCCGCCGGGCTCGGACACCTCGGCCTCGTTGGCCGGCAGCACCACGAAGGTCTGCTGGTCGTCGGCCAACACGACGCCGGCTCGGGTGGCCAGGTCCTGGAAGGCCATCACCCCCGGCACGGTGAGCACGGTGGTGTGCGGCCGTCGCTCCCGGACGCCGTCGGCGACGGAGGAGAACGTGGAGTACAGGTTCGGGTCGCCGAGCGTGATGAAGGCGACCTCGTCGCCGGCCTCGAGCAGCTCGACCGTGCGCGCCGCTGCCGCGTCGAGCGCCGCCCGTCGGGCCTCCAGATCGGGGGTCATGGCGAAGGTCATGCGCTCCACGACGACGTCGGGGGCGGCGTCGCGCACGATCGCCTCAGCCCGGCCGACCGCGCTGAGGTCCGTGCTGGGGGCCAGGACCACGT
>CAZCJT010000428.1:0-2920 GCA_964498565.1 uncultured Acidimicrobiaceae bacterium | reverse complement strand
GCGCTGTGCGTGGGCTGGCCGGCCCGCCTCGCCCCCTGGTCGGCCCTCGTCGGCCAGGACGGCGTGCCCTTCCCCCCACCGGCGCCCTAGCGCGCCACCGCCCCGGCGGGGTCAGGCCGGGGCGGTGGGAGAACGCTGTGGTGGTGGTCAGTAGCGGATGGGCACCGAGCGGGGGCCCCGCACCTGCCCGCCGTTCCAACGCACGGCGCTGGGATCGGCGAGCTCGAAGGTGGGGATGCGCTCGAGGAACGTCTCGACCGCGACCCGGATCTCCATGCGGGCCAGGTTGGAGCCCAGGCAGCGGTGGATGCCCGAGCCGAAGGCGAAGTGCCGGTTCTTGGCCCGGTCGATGATGAAGCGGTCGGCGTCCTCGAACATCTCGGGGTCGTGGTTGCCGGCGGGGAAGGCCATGAGGACCTTGTCGCCCTTCTTCATCGGGCAGCCGGCCACCTCGGTGTCCTCGGTGACGAGACGAGCCATGGTCACCGGGCTGTAGAAGCGCAGGAACTCCTCGACCGCACTGGTCATGAGCTCGGGCTCGTCCCGGAGGCGCTGCTGGTCCTCCGGGTGCGTCGCCAGGTGGAACATGGCCGACCCGATGTTGCTCCACGTGGTGTCGATGCCGGCGATCAGCAGCAGGAAGCATGTGCCGAGCAGGTGCTCGTCGGTGATGGGATGCTCGCTCTCGGCCTCGATCAGCATCGTGAGGATGTCGTCGGGGCGGCTGTCGGGCTCCATGGAACGCCGCTTGCCGATGTGCTCGAGGAAGTAGGCGGTCATCTCCTGGAACACGTCGGGCAGGTTGGCGAGGTTCTGCAACCCCTCCTGCAGGGTGCGGACCGCCCACCCGGTGAACATCGGCTCGTCCTCGATCGGGATGCCGATCATCTGGGAGATGACCCGGACCGGGATGTGCTGGGCGTAGTCGGCGGCGGCGTCGGCCTCGTGGCGGCCGGCGAAGAACTCGTCGATGAGGTCGTTGCACAGCGCCCGCGTGATGGGGGTCATCCTGTCGATCTCCGAGGGGCCGAACGCGGGGAGCAGCAGCCGCCGGGACCAGGTGTGGACCGGCGGGTCGGAGCTGATCGGCGCGACCGGCATCACGTCGTTGATCGGGATCTCCAAGGGGGACACGACGATCGGGTCGTGGGAGGAGAAGTGCTCCACGTCGTGGGCGATGTCGGCCAGGTCCTTGTACCGGACCGGCAGCCAGGTGCGCTGCCGGCGCTCGGTGAAGGCGATGGGGCACTGCTCGCGCTGCTGGGCCCAGCGCGCCGCGGGATCGCGCACGTAGTCGGCGTCGAACATGTCGAAGTCGGTGGCCCAGTCGGTCACGGGCCCGAAGTCGCCTTCGACGTTCTGGCGCACCGGGATCTCCGCTGCATCGATGTCTGTCATACCGGTCCGGTCCTTGGTCTCGTCGATCTGGACAACACAGACATTGTGTACGACGAGACACCGTGCGTCAAATGTGTCATGGCAACCGGAGCCCGGGCGCGCCACCGCCCCGGCGGGGTCGGGCCGGGGCGGTGGGGACGGTGGCCGTCGTGGTGGGTCAGTAGCGGATGGGCACGCAGCGAGGGCCGCGCACCTGCCCGCCGTTCCACCGCACGGCGCTCGGATCGGCCAGCTCGAAGGTGGGGATCCGCTCGAGGAACGTCTCGACCGAGACCCGGATCTCCATGCGAGCCAGGTTCGAGCCCAGGCAGCGGTGGATCCCGGAGCCGAAGGCGAAGTGCCGGTTCTTGGCCCGGTCGATGACCACCTCGTCGGCCCGCTCGAACATCTCCGGGTCGTGGTTGCCGGCCGGGAAGGCCATGAGGACCTTGTCGCCCTCCTTCATGGGGCAGCCGGCGAACTCGGTGTCCTGGGTGACGTAGCGGGCCATGGTCACCGGGCTGTAGGCCCGGAGGAACTCCTCCACCGCGGTGGGGATCAGCTCGGGCTCGTCGCGCAGGCGCTGCTGGTCCTCGGGGTGGGTGGCCAGGTGCAGGAGGCTGGACCCGATGTTGCTCCACGTGGTGTCGATGCCGGCGATGAGCAGCAGGAAGCAGGTGCCGAGCAGGTGCTGGTCGGTGATGGGCTCCTGGGTCTCGGCCCCGAGCAGCATCGTCAGGATGTCGTCGGGACGGTCGGCCGGGTCCATGGCCTGGCGCGCCGCGATGTGGGCCACGAAGTAGGCCGTCATCTCCCCGAACACGTCGGGGATGTTGGCCAGGTTCTCGAAGCCCTCCTGCAGGGTGCGCACCACCCAGCTGGTGAACAGCGCCTCGTCGTCGAGGGGGATGCCGATCATCTGGGCGATCACCCGCACGGGGATGTGCTGGGCGTAGTCGGCCGCCGCATCGCCGTGGCCGTCGCTGAAGTGCTCGTCGATGAGGCTGTTGGCGAGCGCCCGGGTGATGGGGGTCATCATGTCGATGGCCGACGGCCCGAACGCGGGCAGCAGCAGGCGCCGGGCCCAGGTGTGGAACGGCTGGTCGGAGCTGATCGGCGGGATGGGCATCACGTCGTTCATGGGGATGTCGAAGGGCGACACCACGGCGATGTCCCGCGACGAGAACCGCTCCACGTCGTGGGCGATCTCGGCCAGGTCCTTGTAGCGGACCGGCAGCCACGTGCGCTGGCGCCGCTCGGTGAAGGCGATGGGGCAGCGCTCCCGCTGCTCGGCCCACCGCGGCGTCGGGTCGGTGACGTAGTCGGGCTCGAAGACGTCGAAGTCGTTGGCCCAGTCGGTCACCGGGCCGTACGTGGCCGCAGCACCGTCCCTGATCTGGATCTCGGCATCGGCGGTGTCGGTCATGAACGGATCTCCATCGTCATCGTCACGTGGACATCCTACGCAATTCGCCCACACGAGACAAGTCCTGTCTGGTGTCGCACAGTCGACCGGGGCCCGGACGCGCCGACGCCGCCGCAC